>NZ_JBEXSR010000004.1:326041-375057 GCF_040613735.1 Streptomyces sp. NPDC006235 | reverse complement strand
TAAGCGGGAAGCCTGCTTCGAGATGAGGACTCCCACCTCCTAGAGAGGGTAAGGCTCCCAGTAGACGACTGGGTTGATAGGCCGGATATGGAAGCCAGGTAACTGGTGGAGTTGACCGGTACTAATAGGCCGAGGGCTTGTCCTCAGTTGCTCGCGTCCACTGTGTTGGTTCTGAAACCACGAACAGCCCCATGCCCAGGTCACGGGTGTGGTGCGGCTGGATAGTTTCATAGTGTTTCGGTGGTTATAGCGTAGGGGAAACGCCCGGTTACATTCCGAACCCGGAAGCTAAGCCTTACAGCGCCGATGGTACTGCAGGGGGGACCCTGTGGGAGAGTAGGACGCCGCCGAACAATTATTGACAGGGCTGGATCCGTAACTTCGGTTATGGGTCCAGCCCTTTTTTGTTCTCCGTCACTTGAAGTTCACGTTGCGCGATCAGCATCCAGAGCATGGGTACTGCTGCAATGCTCAGGGCCGCCGGTGTCGGACTCGGTGACGAAGTCGTCGTGCCGGCCTTTGGGAACGTCGAGGTGGCCGAGGCCGTGGCCAAGGCCGGGGCGCTGCCCGTGTTCGCTGACATAGATCCCTTCACCTACTGCCTCGATGCCTCCGCTGTGGAAGCGGCGGTAACCCCGCGGACCGCGGCCGTGGTGGTCGTACACCGCTTCGGTCGGCTCGCCGACATCGCGCGGCTGCACGAGCTGGGAGCGCGGTACGGGTTGCTCGTGCTGGAGCAGGGTGAGTCCGAGGCGCCGTACGACGAGATAGCCCAGCGCAGGGAGCGGGCGGCTTATCTCCATGCGAAGTTGAGGGGTGTGCGGACGCCGGACGACGGCGACGGGCACACCTATCAGCAGTACGTCGTGCGCGTTCCGGGCAATGGACGGCCGGATCGGGACGCTTTCGCACGGGCTGTGCGGGGCCGGGGAGTCGAGTGCCGCGTGCCGGTGAAGACTCCGGTGCATCGACTGCCCGAATTCCGGCGGTGTGTTTCTCTCCCGGAGACGGAGCGCGCTTCCGATGAGACGCTCGCACTGCCGGTGGACGCCACCCTGACCAAGCGGGACATGCAGCGGATCGTGTCCGCCTGTAATGCCCTGGGCGGGCTTCTCCAGCCCGCTTTCTGACGTGGTTGGGAGCACGGGTCTGTTCGGGGTATGATCTATCCCGTTGCCGCGCGGGAAACTCCGCAAAGCGACAGGCCCCTATAGCTCAGTCGGTAGAGCGTCTCCATGGTAAGGAGAAGGTCAACGGTTCGATTCCGTTTGGGGGCTCCAGCATAAAAGGCCCCACCCTCACGGGTGGGGCCTTTTTCATGTCCTAGTCCTTGTGGAGGCCCGGGACGCGCATCGCCAGGATCGCCATGTCGTCGGACGGGGCGTCCGAAGCGAAGCGTTCCACCGCGCGCATGATGCGGGCCGCGACCGCGCCGGCCGTGAGGCCCGTGCAGGTCGTCAGGACGTCGGCGAGGCCGTCGTCGCCCAGCATGCGGGCGCCTTCGCGGCGTTCGGTGACGCCGTCCGTGACGCACAGCAGGACGTCGCCCGGGTCGAGGGTGACCGTCTGCTCGTAGAGTTCCAGGTCGTCGATGACACCGAGGAGCGGCTGGGGTTCGGCTGCCGGTTCCACCGAGCCGTCCTGGCGCAGGCGCAGCGGGAGCGGGTGGCCGGCGCAGACGACCTTGAGTTCGGCGCTGCCGTCCTCCTGGGGGCGCATCTCGCCGTAGAGGAGGGTGAGGAAGCGGCTGCGGGCGCCTTCGTCGAGGATGGCGGAGTTGAGGCGTTCCAGGACCGCCGGGCCGCTGAGGCCCTCGCGGGCCAGGAGGCGCAGGGCGTGGCGGGCCAGGCCGGTGACCGCCGCCGCGTTCGGGCCCGTACCGCAGACGTCGCCGATGGCGAAGCCGTAGGCGCCGTCGCTGATGGGGAAGACGTCGTAGAAGTCGCCGCCGACCTCGTTGCCCTCGCCGGCGGCGCGGTAGATGACCTCGACCTCGACTCCCTCGATCGTGGGGAGTTCCGGGGGGAGGAGGCTGCGCTGGAGGGACTGGCTGATGGCCGTGCGCTCGGAGTAGAGGCGGGCGTTGTCCAGGGCCAGGGCGGCTCGGCGGGACAGGTCTTCGGCGAGTTCCAGGATCTCCTGGCGGAAGTGCTCGTCGGTCGGCTTGCCGAGGGTCAGCATGCCGATGACGCGGTTGCGGGCGACCAGGGGGAGGACGACCGTCTCGCCGCCCACCGCTGATGCCGTGGCGAGGGTCGGGCCGATGCCGGGGGTGACCTGGTGGGTCGGGCCGCCGCTGAGGCCGAGGCTGCGCATGGAGCTGCGCAGGGCCGCTTGGTGGGCCACCTCGGCGGGGGCTGTCCAGACGCGGGCGCCGGGGGTGGGGACCGGGTCGGGCGGGGGGACCTTCGACAGCAGGGACTTGATGCCGTCGATGAGTTCCTCGTCCTCGTGCAGGACGTACGACAGGTACGGCTCGGAGGCCTGGTGGGCGATCGTGTAGACGGCGCACCAGGTGGCGAGGGTGGGGACCGTCATCTGGGCCATCAGGGCCAGGGTCTGGTCGCGGTCCAGGGTGCCGGCCAGCAGGTCGGAGGCCTCGACCAGGAAGTTCAGGGAGCCGCGGCGCAGGCGCTCCAGTTCGCCGAGGCGGGCCGATTCGACGGCGAGCGCGATGCGGTCGGCGGCGAACTGGAGGCGCAGGGCTTCCTCGTTGGAGTATCTCCCGGGGGCCTCGGCGGCGACGCCGAGGGAGCCGGTGAGGCGGCCCTCGACCTTCAGCGGAACCGTGACGACCGAGCGCATGCCCGTGCCGTTCAGCAGCGGCACCGCGCCGGGGACCGCGGTCAGGTCGTCGTGGACGGCCGGCATGCGTGCGGAGCCGTAGCGGCCGGAGCCCGCCTCGACGGGGACGCGGGCGAAGCGCTGGCGGGCGGAGGGCAGGCCCGTGGAGGCGCGGACCTCCAGTTCCGTCTCGTCGTCGGTGGCCAGGAGGAGGAACGCGGAGTCGCCGTCGAGCATGTCGCGGGCGCGTTCGACCGTGCGCTGGAGGAGGCCGTCGAGGTCGTCCGGGGCGGGGTAGCCGATGAACACCTCGAAGGGGTCGGTGCTCTGGCCCTCGGAGGTGGTGCCGGTGTCGGAGGCGGGGACGCGCAGGGGTGTCTGGAGAACGGCCCGTTCGTGGTCCCTTACGAGGAGGCACACGGTTGACGGTTCGCCGCCGGTGTCGCGGACGCGCAGGTGGGAGGCGTAGACGGGGGTCACGCGGCCGTCGGCGGCGCGGATGCCGTAGCTGCCTTCCCAGCGAGAGAGCTGCAGTGCGTCCGCGATGCCGGTGCTGGTGCCCGGGGTGTGCGGCCAGGCCGCGAGGTCGGTCAGGGGTTTGCCGGTGACCTGCTCGGCCGGGTAGCCGAAGAGGTCCTCGGCGTCCTCGTTCCAGGCGGTGATGTGGCCGGTGCGGTCGATCTGGATCACGGCCACGCGGACCCGGCCGTCGGCGAGGGGCAGGAGGTCGGCGGGAAGGGCGGGGCCGGCCGCGCGGGTGCCCACCACCCTGGCGGGGAGGTCGAGTTGGAACCAGACGGTCTTGTGGGTGGGGGTGTACTCGACGCCCCAGCGGCCGGCGAGGGCCGCGCACAGCTGGAGGCCGCGTCCGCCCTCGCGGTCGGGGCTGCCCATGTTGATGGCCGAGGCCTGGAGCGGGATCTCGCGCTCGGGGTACCGGTCGGCCACCTCGATGCGCACCCCGTCGTCGGTGCGCAGGCAGAGCAGGTCGGCGGAGGTGCCGGCGTGGACCACGGCGTTGGTCACCAGTTCGCTGGTGAGAACGACGGCGTCGTCGACGATGTCCGCGAAGCCCCAGCCCTGGAGGGTGTCGCGGACGAAGGAGCGGGCGCTCGCGACAGATCGCCCGACGGGCTCGAAACTGGCGGCCGCGCGCGCGGTGATCACAGAACTCCTCGACCGGTTCTCGACGTGCTGGGCTGTGGGGCCGACCGGCTCGCGCCGCTGTTGCGGCAGGCCGCCCGTCGGCCGGGGGTCCGGGGGCTGTCCCCCAGGGATCAGTCCGGTGGTCATGTGTGCGGCCGCCCCTCCGATGCCCGCTCGTCTTCGTGCCACCGCCCAGGCCGGACGCACCGGCGCGGCTGGACAGCCGGATGCAAGGTTACTTACCTTCGCGGTCCATGCGGATGCCGGTCTGCAGTGTTTCCGTCCGGAGGGTGTGCGGACGATGTGCGAAGCTGCCGAACTGTTATGGCCTGGTTCGGGCAGGGTGAAACACTGGGCAAGCTTCTTGTGAAAGTCCGGGCAGGCTGAGTGTCTTCTGCGTACGGGGGGCAGCAGCCCCCTGGGCACGGACCTGGTATGCAGGGCGGAGAATACGCAGTAGTAACCGGTACACCGAGCGTGGTACCCCAGCACAGCAGTGATGGTCGACCCCTGCGGGAGGGACACAGTGGAGTCTGGCGCAGCGACGCGTGGCAAGAGGACGCGCGCGAAAGGCGGACAGTCCCCGAGCAACCAGGGAAAAGTGCGCAGTGGCACGACTGAGGTGGACACGGCATCCCTGAACCGGCTGATGGTCGCCCTGGTGGCGATGCGGGACGGCAACTTCCGCAAGCGGCTCACGGTGTCCGGGGACGGCGTGATGGCCGAGATCGCGGCGGTTTTCAACGAGGTGGCCGACCGTAATCTGCATCTGACGGGTGAGCTCTCGCGGGTGCGGCGGATGGTGGGCCGGGAGGGCAAGCTCACCGAGCGGCTGGAGACGGGGGCCTGCGAGGGCTCCTGGGCGACCGCGATCGACAACTCGAACGCCCTGGTGGACGACCTGGTGCGGCCGGTTTCCGAGGTCAGCCGGGTGCTGTCCGCGGTGGCCGAGGGTGATCTGTCGCCGCGCATGGAGTTGCGGACGCAGGTGCCGGACGGGAACGGGCAGCCGCTGCGGGGTGAGTTCCTGAAGGTCGGGCGGACCGTCAACAACCTGGTCGACCAGTTGTCGACGTTCACCGACGAGGTCACGCGTGTGGCCAGTGAGGTGGGCACCGAGGGCAAGCTGGGCGGGCAGGCCCGTGTGCGTGGTATGTCGGGTTCGTGGCGGGACCTCACGGACTCCGTCAACACGATGGCGTACCGGCTCACCGCTCAGGTGCGGGATATCGCGCTGGTGACGACGGCGGTCGCCAAGGGTGATCTGTCTCGGAAGGTCACGGTTCAGGTGGCCGGCGAGATGCTGGAGCTGAAGAACACCGTCAACACGATGGTGGACCAGCTGTCGGCGTTCTCCTCCGAGGTGACCCGGGTGGCCCGTGAGGTGGGCACCGAGGGTGCGCTGGGCGGGCAGGCGCAGGTGCCCGGGGTGGACGGCGTGTGGAAGGAGCTCACCGACTCCGTCAACACCATGGCCGGGAACCTCACCGCCCAGGTGCGCGGGATCGCGGAGGTGACGACGGCGGTCGCCAACGGTGACCTGTCGCGGAAGGTGACCGTGCAGGCGCGGGGCGAGGTCGCGCAGCTCGCCGAGACGATCAACCAGATGACCGAGACGCTGCGGATCTTCGCGGACGAGGTCACGCGGGTGGCCAACGAGGTCGGGGCCGAGGGGCGGCTCGGTGGTCAGGCGAACGTGCCGGGTGCGGCGGGGACGTGGAAGGACCTCACCGATTCGGTGAACACGGTCTTCCGGAATCTGACCACTCAGGTGCGGGACATCGCCGCCGTGACGACGGCCGTGGCCAACGGTGATCTGTCGCAGAAGGTCACCGTGGACGTGGCCGGCGAGATGCTGGAGCTGAAGAACACCGTCAACACGATGGTCGACCAGCTGTCCGCCTTCGGTGCCGAAGTGACCCGTGTGGCCCGCGAGATCGGTGTCGAGGGTGAGCTGGGCGGCCAGGCGCAGGTGCCGGGTGTGGCCGGCACCTGGAAGGACCTGACGGACTCCGTCAACACGGCGTTCCGGAACCTCACCGGACAGGTGCGGAACATCGCGCAGGTGACGACGGCGGTGGCCAACGGTGACCTCTCGCAGAAGGTCACGGTCGACGTCTCCGGCGAGATGCTCAAGATGAAGAACACCGTGAACACCATGGTGGACCAGCTGTCGAGCTTCGCCGACCAGGTGACCCGGATGGCCCGGGACGTGGGGACGGAGGGCCGTCTCGGCGGTCAGGCCCAGGTGGACGGCGTGTCCGGCACGTGGAAGGAGCTCACCGACTCCGTCAACTCCATGGCCGGGAACCTCACCTCCCAGGTGCGCAACATCGCGCAGGTGACGACGGCGGTGGCCCGGGGTGACTTGTCGCAGAAGATCGACGTGGACGCACGCGGCGAGATCCTGGAGCTGAAGAACACCATCAACACGATGGTGGACCAGCTCTCGGCGTTCGCCGATCAGGTGACCCGGGTCGCCCGTGAGGTGGGTACGGACGGGCGGCTGGGCGGTCAGGCGCAGGTGCCCGGGGTCGCCGGTGTGTGGCGTGACCTGACGGACTCCGTGAACGGCATGGCCGGGAACCTCACCGCGCAGGTGCGCAACATCGCGCAGGTGGCGACGGCGGTGGCCCGGGGTGATCTGTCGCAGAAGATCGACGTGGACGCGCGCGGCGAGATCCTGGAGCTGAAGAACACCCTCAACACGATGGTGGACCAGCTGTCGTCGTTCGCCCAGGAGGTCACGCGTGTGGCCCGTGAGGTGGGTACGGAGGGCATCCTGGGCGGCCAGGCCGAGGTGCAGGGCGTCTCCGGTACCTGGAAGGACCTCACCCAGTCCGTGAACGGCATGGCCAACAACCTGACCATCCAGGTGCGCAACATCGCCGAGGTCACGACCGCGGTCGCCCGGGGTGATCTGTCGAAGAAGATCACCGTCGACGCCAAGGGTGAGATCCTCGAGCTCGTCACGACCGTCAACACGATGGTCGACCAGCTGTCCTCCTTCGCCGAGCAGGTGACCCGGGTGGCCCGTGAGGTGGGCACCGAGGGCATCCTGGGCGGTCAGGCGCACGTGCCCGGTGTCACGGGCATCTGGAAGGACCTGAGCGACAACGTCAACCTGATGGCCAAGAACCTCACCACTCAGGTGCGGAACATCTCCCAGGTCTCGGCGGCGGTCGCCAACGGTGACCTGACGCGGCAGGTGACCATCGAGGCGCGCGGTGAGGTCGCGCAGCTCGCCGACACCATCAACACGATGGTGAAGACGCTGAGTTCGTTCGCCGAGCAGGTCACCAAGGTGGCCCGTGAGGTGGGCACGGACGGCATCCTCGGCGGACAGGCGCACGTACCCGGTGTGGCCGGTACGTGGAAGGACCTGACCGAGTCCGTGAACCAGATGGCGTCCAACCTGACCGGCCAGGTGCGCAACATCGCCATGGTGACCACGGCCATCGCCAAGGGCGACCTGACGAAGAAGATCGACATCGACGCGCGCGGCGAGATCCTGGAGCTGAAGACGACCATCAACACGATGGTCGACCAGCTGTCGTCCTTCGCCGAGGAGGTCACCCGCGTCGCCCGCGAGGTGGGCACGGAGGGACAGCTCGGCGGTCAGGCACGCGTGCGTGACGTCGACGGCACCTGGCGGGACCTGACCGAGTCCGTGAACGAGATGGCCGGGAACCTGACCCGGCAGGTGCGTGCCATCGCGCGCGTGGCGACCGCGGTGACCCGTGGCGACCTGAACCTGAAGATCGACGTGGACGCCTCCGGGGAGATCCAGGAGCTCCAGGACTACATCAACAAGATGATCGCCAACCTGCGCGACACCACGATCGCCAACAAGGAGCAGGACTGGCTCAAGGGCAACTTGGCCCGGATCTCCGCGCTGATGCAGGGCCGCCGCGACCTGGAGGACGTGGCCTCGCTGATCATGAGCGAGCTGACGCCGGTGGTCTCGGCTCAGCACGGCGCGTTCTTCCTGGCGATGCCGCTGGTCGACGGCGAGGACATGAACGCCGCCGACGACGACCAGTACGAGCTGCGCATGCTCGGCTCATACGGCTACTCGATGGGCTCCATGCCGACGTCGTTCCAGCCCGGTGAGGCGCTGATCGGCACGGCCGCGACGGAGAAGCGCACGATTCTGGTGGAGAACGCGCCCAGCGGCTACCTGAGGATCTCCTCGGGGCTCGGTGAGGCGCCGCCCGCGCAGGTGATCGTGCTGCCGGTGCTGTTCGAGGGGAAGGTGCTCGGCGTCATCGAGCTGGCGTCCTTCACGCCGTTCACGCAGATCCAGAAGGACTTCCTCAACCAGATCGCGGAGATGATCGCCACCAGCGTCAACACCATCTCCGTCAACACCAAGACCGAGTTGCTGCTGGCGCAGTCGCAGGAGCTGACCGAGCAACTGCGTGAGCGCTCCGCCGAGTTGGAACAGCGGCAGAAGGCCCTCCAGGCGTCCAACGCCGAACTGGAGGAGAAGGCCGAGCTGCTGGCCCAGCAGAACCGCGACATCGAGGTGAAGAACACCGAGATCGAGGAGGCGCGGCAGGTCCTGGAGGAGCGCGCCGAGCAGCTCGCGGTGTCGATGCGCTACAAGAGCGAGTTCCTGGCGAACATGTCGCACGAGCTGCGGACGCCGCTCAACTCGCTGCTGATCCTGGCCAAGCTGCTCGCCGACAACGCCGAGGGGAACCTGTCCCCGAAGCAGGTCGAGTTCGCCGAGACGATCCACGGGGCCGGTTCCGACCTGCTCCAGCTCATCAACGACATCCTCGACCTGTCGAAGGTCGAGGCGGGCAAGATGGACGTCTCCCCGACGCGGATCGCGCTCGTCCAGCTCGTGGACTACGTGGAGGCCACCTTCCGCCCGCTGACCGCGGAGAAGGGCCTGGACCTGTCCGTACGGGTGTCGCCGGAGCTGCCGGCGACGCTGCACACCGACGAGCAGCGGCTGCTGCAGGTGCTGCGCAACCTGCTGTCCAACGCGGTGAAGTTCACCGACTCCGGGTCGGTGGAGCTGGTCATCAGGCCGGCGCGGGACGACGTGCCGCAGAAGATCCGGGAGCAGTTGCTGGAGACCGGGTCGCTGACCGATCCGGACGCCGAGCTGATCGCGTTCTCCGTGACCGACACCGGGATCGGCATCGCGTCCAGCAAGATGCGGGTGATCTTCGAGGCGTTCAAGCAGGCCGACGGCACGACCAGCCGCAAGTACGGCGGTACGGGTCTCGGGCTGTCCATCTCGCGGGAGATCGCCCAGCTGCTCGGTGGTGAGATCCACGCGCAGAGCGAGCCGGGCCGCGGCTCGACGTTCACGCTGTACCTGCCGCTGCACCCCAGTGAGCTGCCGCCGCAGGGCTACCAGCAGCAACTGCCGTCCCTGGAGCCCGGTGAGCTGATGGCCTCGACGTCGGACATGTCCGAGCTGTCCGAGGTGGAGGCCGAGACCCCGGCCGAGGTGAAGTCGTACCGAGAGACGCAGAACGGGCCGGCCGCCCTGTTCCGGCGGCGGCGCAGGATGCCGGAGCTGGCTCCGCGCCCGGCGCAGCCGGAGCAGTGGACGCCGGCGGAGCAGGAGGCGGCGCCGAAGCCGCGGCGCGGCATCCGGTTCGGCGGCCAGAAGGTCCTGATCGTCGACGACGACATCCGCAACGTCTTCGCGCTGACCAGCGTCCTGGAACAGCACGGCCTGTCCGTGCTGTACGCGGAGAACGGCCGTGAGGGCATCGAGGTGCTGGAGCAGCACGAGGACGTGGCGGTCGTCCTGATGGACATCATGATGCCCGAGATGGACGGGTACGCGACGACCACGGCGATCCGCAGGATGCCGCAGTTCGCCGGGCTGCCGATCATCGCGCTGACCGCGAAGGCGATGAAGGGCGACCGGGAGAAGGCGATCGAGTCGGGCGCCTCCGACTACGTCACGAAGCCGGTCGACCCCGATCACCTGCTGACGGTGATGGATCAGTGGATGCGAGGGGAATGAGGGGAACGTTGGACCGTTACGCAACGTTGGCGGGAAGGTTCGGTGTTCACACGGAGTTGCGGACTCGGTGTGCGCATAGTCGTGTAGAAGTACGAGATCTGGGGAACCTTCTGGTCTCCTGCTGCGTTTCTGCTACGTGCACAGTGACATCCCGGTGACAGGGTGTGGCGACAGGCGGGGTGCGGCTACGATGACCGGCACAAGGACGGGCGGCGCAAGGGAGTCGTCCCCTGGGGCGGCACCCACCGGTGCGACCCCAGGTCCTGCGGACAGGGGAGGCCCCACGCCGGGGCGAGGAGGGCGGGCCATGGTGCAGAAGGCCAAGATCCTCCTGGTCGATGACCGGCCGGAGAATCTGCTTGCGCTGGAGGCGATCCTCTCTGCGCTCGATCAGACGCTGGTGCGGGCATCGTCCGGGGAGGAAGCGCTCAAAGCGCTGCTCACGGACGACTTCGCGGTCATTCTGCTGGATGTCCAGATGCCGGGCATGGACGGCTTCGAGACAGCCGCGCACATCAAGCGGCGGGAGCGGACCCGGGACATCCCGATCATCTTCCTCACCGCGATCAACCACGGGCCGCACCACACCTTCCGGGGTTATGCGGCGGGCGCGGTCGACTACATCTCCAAGCCGTTCGACCCGTGGGTGCTGCGCGCGAAGGTCTCCGTCTTCGTCGAGCTGTACATGAAGAACTGTCAGCTGCGTGAGCAGGCGTCGCTGCTGCGGCTCCAGTTGGAGGGCAACGGCAAGGACGCGGACGGCGAGGCCAAGGAGTCGGCCGGGCTGCTCGCCGAGCTCTCCGCGCGGCTCGCGGCCGTCGAGGAGCAGGCCGAGGCGTTGACCAAGCAGCTCAACGACGACTCGACGGACGCGGCGGCGGTGGCCACGGCGGCTCATCTGGAGCGCAAGCTCACGGGGTTGCGGCGGGCGCTGGACGCGCTGGAGCCGGGCACCGGGAGCACGCCGTCGGTGTCCTCGCAGAACTGACGCCCGGGCAGGCGCGGTTGCGCGCCGATGAGCCCGCGTCAGTTCCGTGCCTCTCCCGGAGCGACACGAACGGGTGAAGCCGTAGGCACACGTGTCCCTTGTCGTCTCCCCCGGTAACCTCACACCCATGGCCTCACGTCCCTCCGCAGCCAAGAAGCCGCCCGCGAAGAAGGCGGCCGGTTCGGCGAAGGCTCCGGCGAAGAAGGCCGCTGCCAAAAAGGCTCCCGCGAAGAAGGCGCCCGCCAAGAAGGCCGCGGCGAAGAAAGCCGCGCCCAAACCGGCTCCGAGCCCTACCGGGGGCATCTACCGGCTCGTGCGCGCCCTGTGGCTCGGGGTCGCGCACGCCGTCGGCGCCGTGTTCCGCGGCATAGGGCAGGGCGCCAAGAACCTCGACCCGGCGCACCGCAAGGACGGCGTCGCCCTGCTGCTGCTCGGCATCGCACTGATCGTCGCCGCGGGCACCTGGGCCGACCTGAAGGGCCCCGTGGGTGACCTGGTCGAGATCCTGGTCACCGGCGCCTTCGGCCGGCTCGACCTGCTCGTGCCGATCCTGCTGGCCGTCGTCGCCGTGCGCTTCATCCGCCACCCGGAGAAGCCCGAGGCCAACGGACGCATCGTCATCGGCCTGTCCGCGCTCGTCATCGGGGTGCTCGGCCAGGTCCACATCGCCTGCGGCGCACCTGCCCGCGGTGACGGCATGCAGGCCATAAGGGACGCCGGCGGCCTGATCGGCTGGGCCATGGCGACCCCGCTGTCGTACGCCATGGGCGACATGCTCGCCGTGCCGCTGCTCGTGCTGCTGACGGTCTTCGGGCTGCTGGTCGTCACGGCCACCCCGGTCAACGCCATTCCGCAGCGGCTGCGGCAGGCCGGGGTACGGCTCGGGATCGTCCGCGACCCGGCCGAGGACGAGTTCGGCTTCGCCGAGGACGACGAGCGCTACGACGAACAGTGGCGGGAGGCGCTGCCCGCGCGCCCGCGCGGCAGGCGTACACCGGCGCCCGCGGCGTACGACCCCGACAGCGCCGAGCAGGAGGCGCTCTCCCGGCGCCGCGGCCGTCCCCGGCGGTCCGCCGTGCCGCAGCCCGACATGGACCGGCCCATGGACGCCGTGGACGTCGCAGCGGCGGCGGCCGCCGCCCTGGACGGCGCCGTGCTGCACGGGATGCCGCCCTCGCCGATCGTCGCGGACCTCACCCAGGGCGTGACCGTCGGGGACCGCGAGCCCACCACGCCGACGCCCGTCCCGGCCGCCCGGCCCCAGCAGGAGAAGCTCAAGCAGGACCAGCCCGAGCAGGAGAGGCCCAAGGCGGGCGTCCGCGACCTCACCAAGTCCCCGCCCGCCAAGCCCCGCGACCTGCCCCCGCGAGCGGAACAGCTCCAGCTGTCCGGGGACATCACCTACGCCCTGCCGTCCCTCGACCTCCTCACGCGCGGGGGCCCCGGCAAGGCCCGCAGCGCCGCCAACGACGCCATAGTCGCCGCGCTCACCAACGTCTTCACCGAGTTCAAGGTGGACGCCAGCGTCACCGGCTTCACGCGCGGGCCGACGGTCACGCGCTACGAGATCGAGCTCGGCCCGGCCGTGAAGGTCGAGCGGATCACCGCGCTGGCCAAGAACATCGCCTACGCCGTCGCCAGCCCGGACGTGCGGATCATCAGCCCGATCCCCGGCAAGTCCGCGGTCGGCATCGAGATCCCGAACACCGACCGGGAGATGGTCAACCTCGGTGACGTCCTGCGGCTCGCGGAGTCCGCTGAGGACGACGACCCGATGCTGGTCGCCTTCGGCAAGGACGTCGAGGGCGGCTACGTCATGCACTCGCTGGCGAAGATGCCGCACATGCTGGTCGCCGGCGCCACCGGCTCCGGCAAGTCGTCCTGCATCAACTGCCTGATCACCTCGGTCATGATGCGGGCGACCCCCGAGGACGTCCGGATGATCCTCGTCGACCCCAAGCGGGTGGAGCTGACCGCCTACGAGGGCATCCCGCACCTGATCACCCCGATCATCACCAACCCCAAGCGGGCCGCCGAGGCGCTCCAGTGGGTCGTACGCGAGATGGACCTGCGCTACGACGACCTGGCCGCCTACGGCTACCGGCACATCGACGACTTCAACAAGGCCGTGCGCGAGGGCAAGGTCAAGCCGCCCGAGGGCAGCGAGCGCGAGCTCCAGCCGTACCCGTATCTGCTGGTCATCGTCGACGAGCTCGCCGACCTGATGATGGTCGCGCCGCGGGACGTGGAGGACGCGATCGTGCGCATCACGCAGCTCGCGCGCGCGGCCGGCATCCACCTGGTGCTGGCCACCCAGCGGCCGTCGGTCGACGTCGTCACCGGCCTGATCAAGGCCAACGTGCCGTCGCGGCTGGCCTTCGCCACGTCGTCGCTCGCCGACTCGCGGGTCATCCTGGACCAGCCGGGCGCCGAGAAACTCATCGGCAAGGGTGACGGGCTGTTCCTGCCGATGGGCGCCAACAAACCGACGCGTATGCAGGGCGCCTTCGTCACCGAGGAGGAGATCGCTGGCGTCGTCCAGCACTGCAAGGACCAGATGGCGCCCGTCTTCCGGGACGACGTCACCGTCGGGACCAAGCAGAAGAAGGAGATCGACGAGGACATCGGCGACGACCTCGACCTGCTGTGCCAGGCGGCCGAACTGGTCGTCTCCACGCAGTTCGGCTCGACGTCCATGCTCCAGCGCAAACTGCGCGTCGGCTTCGCCAAGGCCGGGCGGCTGATGGACCTCATGGAGTCCCGGAACATCGTCGGGCCGAGCGAGGGTTCGAAGGCTCGTGACGTTCTTGTGAAGCCTGACGAGCTGGATGGCGTGCTCGCGCTGATCCGGGGGGAGTCTGAAGGGTAGGGAAGCGGGTCACGGCCGCCACGCCGAGTCGTACTGCAATCGGGTGTCCGGATCGTGACTCACCCGTAAGGGATCCTTGAGCAACCGTTTCCCTTCGGCATACGTCAAGTTGAGGGAAGCGAGGAACAGCTTCCCCACCATCGGAATGTCGGGCCATTCCGATGGCGTACAAAGTGCCACCGCCCGGTTGCCCCACCCTTTTGTACCCCCCCTAGACTGAACCTCCAGCACAGGCGGCTACACGCTCGAAAGGCGCCCCCGTGTCCATCGGCAACTCCCCTGAAGACGAGCGTCCGTTCGAAGACGAGCGCGTCGAAGAAGACCGCGAGGAAGCCCGCCCCTCCATCGGCCGTGCCCTTCAGCAGGCGCGCATCGCCGCTGGGCTGACCGTCGACGACATCAGTAGCGCCACCCGGGTCCGCATGAACATCGTGCACGCCATCGAGGCGGACGACTTCACCGCCTGCGGTGGGGACGTCTACGCCCGGGGGCACATCAGGACCCTTGCCAAGGCCGTCCACCTCGACCCGGCGCCGCTGCTCGCCCAGTACGGCGACGAGCACGGCGGGCGCCCGGCTCCGACCCCGGCGGCTCCCCTCTTCGAGGCGGAACGCATCCGCCCGGAGCGGCGGGGGCCCAACTGGACCGCCGCCATGGTCGCGGCGATCGTCGCCGTGATCGGATTCGTCGGCTTCACCATGTTCCAGGGCGGCGACAGCGGCGGCGAGGCGAACGTGGCCGAGGGCTCCACGCCCACCACCGGCGGCTCCGCCTCCCCGACCACCAAGACCAAGAAGCCCGCCGACCCCAAGCCCGAGGCGTCCGACAGCGCCATCGCAGCCGCGCCCCAGGACAAGGTGACGGTCCAGGTGGCCGCCGCCGACGGCCGCAGCTGGATCGCCGCCAAGGACCACAACGGCCGGTTGATCTTCGACGGCGTCCTCAAGCAGGGCGAGACCAAGACCTTCCAGGACAGCTCGAAGGTGCACCTCGTCCTCGGGGACGCCGGTGCGATCGACCTCTTCGTCAACGGCAAGAAGATCAAGGACGACTTCCAGCCGGGCGCCGTGGAGCGCCTGACGTACACGAAGGGTGACCCCGAGGCCGGATAACCGGTCCGAGGGGTGCACGTGACACGGGGTTGGTCCGGAAACGGCCAACCCCGTCGACGTGGGGTGTCAGCGGGACGAAGTACTCTTGAGCCCATGCCTGAACGCCGTACCGTCGCACTCGTCACCCTTGGCTGCGCCCGTAACGAGGTGGACTCGGAGGAGCTCGCAGGCCGTTTGGAGGCGGACGGCTGGCAGCTCGTGGAGGACGCCGAGGACGCGGACGTCGCCGTCGTGAACACCTGTGGCTTCGTCGAAGCCGCCAAGAAGGACTCCGTCGACGCCCTCCTGGAGGCCAACGACCTCAAGGGACACGGCAGAACCCAGGCCGTCGTGGCGGTGGGCTGCATGGCCGAGCGGTACGGCAAGGAACTCGCCGAGGCCCTCCCGGAGGCCGATGGTGTGCTCGGGTTCGACGACTACTCGGACATCTCGGACCGGCTCCAGACCATCCTCAACGGTGGCATCCACGCCTCGCACACCCCGCGCGACCGCCGCAAGCTGCTGCCGATCAGCCCGGCCGAGCGGCAGGAGTCGGCCACCGAGGTCGCGCTGCCCGGGCACGCCCCGGCCGACCTTCCGGAAGGTCTCGCTCCGGCCTCCGGTCCGCGTGCGCCCCTGCGGCGCCGTCTGGACGGCTCCCCGGTCGCCTCCGTGAAGCTGGCCTCCGGCTGCGACCGGCGCTGCTCCTTCTGCGCCATCCCGTCCTTCCGCGGCTCCTTCATCTCCCGCCGCCCGAGCGACGTGCTGAACGAGACGCGCTGGCTGGCCGAACAGGGTGTGAAGGAGATCATGTTGGTCTCCGAGAACAACACCTCCTACGGCAAGGACCTCGGTGACATCCGCCTGCTGGAGTCGCTGCTGCCCGAGCTCGCCGAGGTGGACGGCATCGAGCGGGTCCGGGTGAGCTACCTGCAGCCCGCTGAGATGCGACCGGGCCTGATCGACGTGCTGACGTCCACCCCGAAGGTCGCGCCGTACTTCGACCTGTCCTTCCAGCACTCCGCGCCCGGCGTGCTGCGCGCGATGCGCCGCTTCGGCGACACCGACCGGTTCCTGGAGCTGCTCGACACGATCCGCAGCAAGGCGCCCGAGGCCGGCGTGCGCTCCAACTTCATCGTCGGCTTCCCCGGCGAGAGCGAGGCCGACCTCGCCGAGCTGGAGCGGTTCCTGAACGGCGCGCGGCTGGACGCCATCGGCGTCTTCGGCTACTCCGACGAGGAGGGCACCGAGGCGGCGACCTACGAGAACAAGCTCGACGAGGACGTCGTCGCCGAGCGACTGGCCCATGTCTCACAGCTGGCCGAGGAACTCGTCTCGCAGCGCGCCGAGGAGCGCGTCGGCCAGACCGTGCACGTGCTCGTCGAGTCCGTCGACGACGAGGAGGGCGTGTACGGCCGCGCGGCGCACCAGGCGCCCGAGACGGACGGCCAGGTGCTGCTCACGAGCGGCGCGGGCCTGAGCAGCGGCCGTATGGTCGAGGCGAAGGTGGTCGGTACCGAGGGCGTCGACCTGGTGGCCGAGCCGCTTCAGGGCTCGTTCGCATCGCCGGCGTGGAGTGAGGAGGCGGGCAGATGACCGGTGTTCCGGCATCCGCGGCGGGAGGCCCCTCCGGCGCGAGGAGGGCCGCGGCCGGCGCGGCCTCGGGGAAGGCTCCCGGGGCTTCTGTGGGCCGGTCGGCCGCGCGGTCGGCCGAGGGCGGGGCGGCCGGTGCGGCGCCGGACGTGCGGCAGGGTGTGGCGGCCGGCGCGGCACCAGGTGCCGGGCATGGTGCGGCGCCCGATGCGGGTGACAGCGGGGCCGCTGTCGGTGACGGCTCCGAGAGCGCCGCCGTCGACGCGCAGGACGACGGGAAGCTGGCGCGGGGCGGGAAGCTGGCGGCCGCGGCCGTCAACCAGGCCAGCGTCTGGAACGTCGCCAACCTCCTGACCATGCTCCGGCTGATCCTCGTACCGGCCTTCGTCGCGCTGATGCTCGCGGACGGCGGGTACGACCCGGCATGGCGGGCCCTCGCCTGGGCGGCCTTCGCCATCGCCATGATCACCGACCTCTTCGACGGTCATCTGGCGCGCACGTACAACCTCGTCACGGACTTCGGGAAGATCGCCGACCCCATCGCCGACAAGGCGATCATGGGGGCGGCGCTGATCTGTCTGTCCGCGCTCGGCGATCTGCCGTGGTGGGTGACCGGCGTCATCCTCGGCCGGGAACTCGGGATCACCCTGCTGCGTTTTCTGGTCATCCGGTACGGCGTCATCCCCGCCAGCCGCGGAGGCAAGCTCAAGACACTCACCCAGGGCGTGGCCGTGGGCATGTATGTGCTGGCACTGACGGGGTGGCTGGCCACCCTGAGGTTCTGGGTGATGGCCGCGGCGGTCGTTCTGACCGTGGTGACGGGCCTCGACTATGTGAAACAGGCCATTGTGCTGCGCAGGCGGGGAATCGCCGAGCGCAAGGCCGCGTTGGAGGAGAAGGAAGCGTGAGTTCCACGGCCACCGACGTGGTGCGACTACTCACGGTGAAGGGTGAGACGCTCGCCGTCGCGGAGTCGCTGACCGGTGGTCTCGTTGCGGCGGAGATCACATCCGTGCCCGGCGCGTCCAAGGCCTTCCGGGGCTCGGTGACGGCGTACGCCACCGAACTGAAGCAGGAACTGCTCGGTGTCGACGCCACCCTGCTGGCGGCGCGAGGGGCGGTGGATCCGCAGGTCGCGGCCCAGATGGCGGCCGGAGTGCGCAAGGCGCTCGGCGCGGACTGGGGCGTCGCGACCACCGGTGTCGCGGGTCCCGAGCCGCAGGACGGACAGGCCGTCGGTACGGTCTTCGTCGCCGTGGACGGACCCCGGAGGATCGATTCCGGTTCTGCCGGCGGCGGAAAAGTGGAGGCTCTGCGGTTGAACGGCGACCGCGAGGAAATTCGTAGAGAGAGTGTACGGAGCGTACTCGCACTGCTCCTGGAGGAGCTTGCGGGCGAACAGACTGGGAATGAGCGGGCACAGGATACGGAACGGAACGGGGGGTTTTGATGTTTGCAGCCCTGAGTGAACACGACATCGCTCCCCGCACGGCCGCGGCGCAAGGCGGTACGGTGGGGCGTAATGGATGCGGCTACGCGGTCCGAGGAGGGAGCCACCGATGATTCTGCTCCGTCGCCTGCTGGGTGACGTGCTGCGTCGGCAGCGCCAGCGCCAGGGCCGTACTCTGCGCGAAGTCTCCTCGTCCGCCCGAGTCTCACTCGGCTATCTCTCCGAGGTGGAGCGGGGGCAGAAGGAGGCTTCCTCCGAACTGCTCTCCGCCATCTGCGACGCGCTGGACGTACGGATGTCCGAGCTCATGCGGGAAGTGAGCGACGAACTCGCCCTTGCCGAGCTGGCCCAGTCCGCTGCGGCCACCCCCAGCGAACCTGTGCCCACGCCGGTTCGCCCGATGCTGGGTTCCGTTTCGGTGACCGGTGTGCCACCCGAACGGGTGACCATCAAGGCGCCCGCCGAGGCGGTGGACGTCGTCGCCGCGTGACGCTTCGCGCGTGCGTGGCATGAACGAGCGGCGCCGGCTGACCAGGCGTCGACACTGGTGAGGCCCCGGCCGGGGTTCTCCGGGAGATCCGGAGGAGTGACGGTCGGGGTTTTCGCTTACCCGCAGACTGCCGGGCTAGGTCGTGCCCTACTTGTCTGCGTTTGCCCGTGGGGCTTGTGACGGTCATCGTTGAGGGGATGGCCGGGGAAAGCCAACGGAGGTGCGGATGTACGTCGTGAAGAGCCCGCTGTCCGACGCGAGCCTGAAGACCGTGTCCGAGGCGTTGCAGGGCGCCCTCGCCGACCTGGTGGACCTCTCACTCGTGGCGAAGCAGATCCACTGGAACGTGGTGGGACCGCGCTTCCGTTCCGTGCATCTCCAGCTCGACGAGGTTGTCGACATTGCGCGGAAGTACTCCGACACCGTGGCGGAGCGCGCCGCGGCGCTCGGGATCTCGCCCGACGGGCGGGCCGCGACGGTCGCCGTCGGCAGCGGGATCGGTGTGACCCCCGAGGGGTGGGTCGACGACACGACCGCCGTGGGGACGCTCGTCGAGGCGCTCGGCGCGGTGATCGCCCGGATGCGGGAACGGGTCGAGGCGACCGGTGAGCCGGATCCGGTGAGCCAGGACATCTTCATCGGGATCACAGCGGACCTGGAGAAGCATCACTGGATGTTCCAGGCCGAGAACGGGTGACCGCAGCGAGCGCGGCAGCGGGCGACGGGCCGGCCGGAGGGCTCGCCGCTCGGGGTCTCGCGGCTCGCGGTCTCGCAGCTCGGCGCAGTGGGGCACGCGGTGCGCCTGTGTGCCGTTGGTGCGCCCTGTCCGCCGGCCCGGGTGGCCGCATAGCGTCGGGCTGGAGGTGGCGGCCATGGCGGGGATAGGGCGCTGGGGGGCCCGCGGAGCTGTGCTGGGGCTGGGGGCGCTGTGGTGGTGGGCGGTGCTGCGGCTGGTGGTCGCGCCCGGGGCCGGGGTGCTGGAGGCGACGGTCGCGGCCGGGGGGTGGGGGCTGAGCGTGCTGCCGGTGCACTGCATGCCGAAGAGGCAGGCGGAGGGGGCTGTGAGTACGGGGCGGTGGCGGAGGGTGCTGGGGGTAGGGGGCCGGGGGGTGGTGTCGCGGAGGGGGTGATGCCGTGGTCGGGGGCTTCGGGGGCTTCGGGGGCGTGGGGACCTTGCGTGGGTGTGCGGGTGTGCGGGTGCGTGGTGTGTCTGTGTTCTGCCAGGGCATCGCCACGCTGCCGTTCGCGGGCTTACCAGGGCATCGCCACGCCGCCGTTCGGGCGGATGATCTGGCCCGTCGTGAAGGACGAGGCGTCGGAGGCCAGGTGCAGGACTGCCTGGGCGATGTCCTCGGGGGCGCCGACCCGGCCCAGGGGTGACATACGGGCCATGACGGCCTCTGTCTTCGCCTGGGACTCACTGTCGTGGCGGTCGGTCATGGGGGTGCGGATCCAGCCCGGCGCGACCGTGTTGACGCGGATGCCGTGCCGGCCCACCTCGGTCGCGAGGGTCTTGGTCAGCTGGACCACCGCCGCCTTGGCCGCGCCGTAGCACAGCAGCCCGGGGGCGCCGGTGTCGACGGCGCCCGACGCCATGGTGACGATGCTGCCCCCGGTGCCCTGGGCGATCATCACGCGGGCCGCCTCCTGGCAGGCGTACAGCACTCCCTTGAAGTTGACGTCGAGCACTCGGTCGAGGTCCTCGTCCCGGGTCTCCAGAACCGGGCTCCTGTGCATGATCCCGGCGATCGCGGCCAGGACGTCCAGGCGTTCGCAGGAGGTGATGGCCTGCCTCAGTCGCGCGCGGTCGGTGACGTCGAGGGCGTGGGGGTGGGCGGTGCCGCCGCCGTTCTTGATCAGGGCCGCTGTCTCGTGCAGGCCCGCGGGGTCGCGGTCCGCGCAGTGCACGGTGGCGCCCGCCTGCCCGAGCATCAGCGCCGAGGCGCGGCCGATGCCGCTCGCGGCTCCGGTGACGAACGCGGTGCGGCCGGTGAGGTCGTACGCCGTGACGGGCATACAGGGACCGTACGAGTGTTTCTGACGGGTCGTCAATTAGTGCGGGACCGCCGGGCCTGGACCGGGGCGGGGCCCGGCTGGCAGGTGGGGCACCAGTACGTGGGGCGCTCGCGGGAGCCGTCGCCCTGGTCGGCGACGCGGACGGAGGTGTGGCAGCACAGGCAGGGGCGGGGCGCCCGGCCGTACACGAAGAGGTCCTGGCCGCGGCGGCCCGTCGTCGTGCGGATCGGGCGGTCGCGGTTGGTCTCCAGCAGCTTCTTGGCGAGCGCGGGCAGCTGGGCGGCGCGCTCGGCGGGCAGGTCGCCGACGGGGAGCCAGGGGGTGACGCCGAGCAGGAAGCAGAGCTCGCTCTTGTAGACATTGCCGATACCGGCGAGGTTGCGCTGGTCGAGCAGGGCCTCGCCCAAGGGGCGGGCAGGGTCTTTCAGGAGATTGGCGAGGGCCCGGTCGGGGTCCCAGTCCGGGCCCAGGAGGTCGGGGCCGAGGTGGCCGACCGCGCGGTGCTCGTCGGTGGTGCGCAGGAGTTCCAGGACGGGGAGGCGGTAGCCGACGGCCGTGCTGTCGGTGGTGCCGAGGACCGCGCGGATCTGGTGGCCGGGGCCGCCGGTCCAGCGCCGGCCGTTCTCGTACACCTTCCAGGAACCGTCCATCCGCAGGTGGGAGTGGAGGGTCAGGCCGCCCTCGACGCGGGTCAGGAGGTGTTTACCGCGCGGGGTGACGTCGAGGACCGCACGGCCCGCGAGGTCGGCCGTGGCGAGCCTCGGCACCCGGAGGTCGCTGCGGGTCAGCACCTTGCCCGCGAGGGCGTTGTGCAGCCGGCTCGCGGTCTGCCAGACCGTGTCACCTTCGGGCATGGGTCAAGGGTGGCACGTCGCCGGGACCATCAGGCGCGCAGCCTGAGACCACGAGGGGTCGCGATGAAGCCCGCTCCTTCCAGGAGGGTGCCGATGGGGGAGGTCAGGGCCTGGGCGCCGTTGACGCGCTCCACCGTGACCGTGCCGAGGGAGCCCGCGCGGGCGGCTGCGGCCAGGGCTTCCGACGCGGTGCGCAGGCGGGGGTCGTCGGTGGGGTTGCCGTCCGGCTCGATGGCCCAGGCGAGCAGGGTCTTGCCGCCGCGCTCCATGTAGAGCGTCAGTTCGCCGTCGACGAGCACCACCAGGGAGCCCGCCTTGCGGCCCGGCTTGTGCCCGGCGCCGGTCGGGGGCTCGGGCCAGGGCAGGGCGGCGCCGTACGCGTTCGCCGGATCGGCGGCGGCGAGGACGACGGCCCGGGAGGCGGGGTCCGGGCGCGTGCGGCGGCCCGGGGATCCGGGGGCGTACGGTGCGCGTCCGCCGTTCTGCCAGGGCGGGGGGTCCTGCGGGGCGTAGTCCCGCGGCGAGACGTACTCGTCCCGGGACGGCTGGGGGGCCGGGGTGACGTAGGCGGGGCCGAGGCCGGGGAAGCCGTCGGGGCCGGGATCGCCGGGGTCGCGGGGGTGGTCGTGGGACGGGAGCCCGTCGTCCTGTCCGGCGAAGTCATGGGCGGGGAAGTCATGGGCGGGGAACGGGTCGAGGTCGGGGCCCGGAGGCGGGCCGGGCAGGTCCTCGCCGCGGTCGCGGGCGTTGGCCACCGCGCGCAGGCGGTCCACGGCACCGTCCATCGCGAACTGCGCGGCGCCGAGGCCCTCCACGACGTAGCCGCGGCGGGCCTGGCCGCTGTCCTCGAAGGCGGACAGGACGCGGTACGTCGCCGAGAAGCCGCCCTCGACGCCCTCCGCCGAGACCGCGCCCCTGGTCACCACGCCGTGCCGGTCGAGGAGGGTGCGGGCGAGGGCGTGGGCCCGCACCGTCGGGTCCGGCTCGTGGGCCGGGAGCAGGGACCAGCGGCCGGCGACGGTCGGCGGGCCGGAGCGCGAGGCGGGGCGGGCCGCGGCCGTCAGGGAGCCGTAGCGGCCGCGCGGGACCGCGCGCTTGGCGCGGTGGGCCGTGGAGCCGGCGGTACGGCCCGAGCCGAGCAGGGAGCGCATGGGGGCGAGCGTGTCGTTGGTCAGGCGCCCGGACCAGGCCAGGTCCCAGAGCGCGTCGGCCAGCTGGGGGTCGGTGGCGTCGGGATGGGTGGTGGCCCGGACCTGGTCGGCGATCTGGCGGAAGAACAGGCCGTAGCCGCCGGAGAGGATGTCCAGGACGGACTGGTGCAGGGCGGTCAGTTCCAAGGGGTGCGGGGGCGGCAGGAGCAGGGGGGCCGCGTCGGACAGGTAGAGGGAGACCCAGCCGTCCTTGCCGGGCAGGGAGCCCGCCCCGGCCCATACGACCTCTCCGGCGGCGGTGAGCTCGTCCAGCATGGCCGGGTTGTAGTTCACGACCCGGGAGGGCAGGACCAGCTTCTCCAGGGCGGAGGCGGGCACGGACGCGCCCTGCATCTGCTCGATGGCGCGCACCAGGCCGTCGATGCCGCGCAGGGAGTGCCCCTTGCCGATGTGCTGCCACTGGGGAAGGAACTGGGCGAGCGCGGCCGGCGGCACCGGCTCCAGCTCATGGCGCAGGGCGGCCAGGGAACGGCGGCGCAGTCGGCGCAGCACGGCCGCGTCGCACCACTCCTGGCCGATCCCGGCCGGGTGGAACTCGCCCTGGACGACCCGGCCCGCCGCGGCCAGCCGCTGGAGGGCGCCCTCGGTGACGGCCACGCCGAGGCCGAAGCGGGCCGCCGCCGTGGTCGAGGTGAACGGTCCGTGGGTGCGGGCGTAGCGCGCCAGGAGGTCACCGAGCGGGTCCTTGACGGGCTCGGTGAAGGCCTCCGGGACACCGACCGGCAGGGCAGTGCCCAGTGCGTCGCGCAGCCGGCCCGCGTCCTCGATCGCCGCCCAGTGGTCGCTGCCCGCGATCCGGACCCGGATGGCCCGGCGGGCGCCGGCCAGCTCCTCGGCCCACTGCGGTTCGGCGCCCCGCTCGGCCAGTTCCGCGTCCGTGAGCGGGCCGAGCAGGCGGAGGAGGTCCGCCACCCCTTCGGCGTCCTTGGCGCGGCGGTCCTCGGTGAGCCACTGAAGCTCCCGCTCCAGCTCGGTCAGCACGTCCGCGTCGAGCAGCTCACGCAGCTCCGCCTGGCCCAGCAGCTCGGCCAGCAGCCGTGAGTCCAGCGAAAGGGCGGCGGCCCGGCGCTCGGCGAGCGGGGAGTCGCCCTCGTACAGGAACTGGGCGACGTAACCGAAGAGGAGGGAGCGCGCGAAGGGGGACGGTTCGGCAGTGGTGACCTCGACGAGGCGCACCTTGCGGGACTCCAGGTCGCCCATCAGCTCGACGAGACCGGGGACGTCGAAGACGTCCTGGAGGCACTCGCGGACCGCCTCCAGGACGATCGGGAACGAGCCGAACTCGCTCGCCACCTGGAGCAGCTGGGAGGCGCGCTGGCGCTGCTGCCACAGCGGAGTGCGCTTGCCCGGGTTGCGGCGCGGGAGCAGCAGCGCGCGGGCGGCGCACTCGCGGAAACGGGCCGCGAACAGCGCCGAGCTGCCCACCTGGTCGGTGACGACCTGATCGACCTCGCCCTTGTCGAAGACGACGTCGGCGGCGCCCACGGGGGCCTGCTCGGCGTCGTACTCCCGGCCCAGCTTCACCGGCTCCTGGTCCAGCAGGTCCAGGCCCATCAGGTCGGCGTCCGGCAGGCGCAGCACGATGCCGTCGTCGGCGTGCATGACCTGCGCGTCCATGCCGTACCGCTCGGAGAGCTTCGCGCCGAGCGCGAGCGCCCAGGGGGCGTGCACCTGGGCGCCGAAGGGGGAGTGCACGACCACGCGCCAGTCGCCGAGCTCGTCGCGGAAGCGCTCCACGACGATCGTCCGGTCGTCCGGGACGTGGCCGCAGGCCTCGCGCTGCTCGTCCAGGTACGACAGCACGTTGTCCGCCGCCCAGGCGTCCAGGCCGGCGGCGAGGAGGCGCAGCCGGGCGTCGTCCTTGGACAGCGAGCCGACCTCACGCAGGAACGCGCCCACCGCCCGGCCCAGTTCCAGCGGGCGGCCCAGCTGGTCGCCCTTCCAGAAGGGCAGCCGGCCCGGCACGCCCGGGGCAGGGGAGACCAGGACGCGGTCGCGGGTGATGTCCTCGATGCGCCAGGAACTCGTGCCGAGCGTGAAGACGTCGCCGACGCGGGACTCGTAGACCATCTCCTCATCGAGCTCGCCGACCCGGCCGCCGCCCTTCTTGGGATCGGCGCCGGCGAGGAAGACGCCGAAGAGGCCGCGGTCGGGGATCGTGCCCCCGGAGGTGACGGCGAGGCGCTGGGCACCGGGGCGGCCCGTGATCTCGCCGGTGACGCGGTCCCACACCACGCGCGGGCGCAGCTCGGCGAAGGCGTCGGACGGGTAGCGGCCGGCCAGCATGTCGAGGACCGCCGTGAAGGCCGACTCCGGGAGCGAGGCGAAGGGGGCGGCCCGTCGGACGGCGGCGAGGAGGTCGTCGAACTGCCAGGTGTCCATGGCCGTCATCGCGACGATCTGCTGGGCCAGGACGTCCAGCGGGTTGGCGGGGACCCTGAGGGACTCGATGGCGCCGGTCCGCATGCGTTCGGTGACCACCGCCGCCTGCACCAGGTCGCCGCGGTACTTCGGGAAGACCACGCCGGTGGAGACCGCGCCCACCTGGTGGCCTGCCCGGCCGACGCGTTGCAGACCGGAGGCCACCGAGGGGGGTGATTCGACCTGGACCACCAGGTCGACCGCGCCCATGTCGATGCCCAGTTCGAGACTTGACGTGGCCACGACCGCGGGGAGACGGCCCGCCTTGAGGTCCTCCTCGACCAGGGCACGCTGCTCCTTGGACACCGAGCCGTGGTGCGCACGGGCGATGACCTGTGGCGCCCCCTGGGTGGCTCCCGAGCCGCCCATGAGCTCGGCGGGGGAGTGGTGCTCGTCGAGGGTCTCGCCCGTGGCCCGTTCGTAGGCGATCTCGTTCAGGCGGTTGCACAGGCGCTCCGCGAGACGGCGGGAGTTCGCGAAGACGATCGTGGAGCGGTGGGACTGGACGAGGTCGGTGATCCGCTCCTCCACATGCGGCCAGATCGACGGGCGCTCGGCGCCCTCCGAGCCGTCCGCCACCGGGGAGCCGCCCAGCTCGCCCAGGTCCTCGACCGGGACGACCACGGAGAGGTCGAACTCCTTGCCCGACTCCGGCTGGACGATCTCCACCTTGCGCCGCGGCGAGAGGAAACGGGCCACCTCGTCGACCGGGCGGACCGTCGCGGACAGGCCGATGCGGCGTGCGGGCTTGGGGAGGACCTCGTCCAGCCGCTCCAGGGAGAGCGCGAGGTGGGCGCCGCGCTTGGTGCCCGCGACCGCGTGCACCTCGTCGAGGATCACCGTCTCCACACCGGTCAACGCGTCGCGCGTGGCCGACGTCAGCATCAGGAACAGCGACTCGGGGGTGGTGATCAGGATGTCCGGCGGGCGGGTGGACAGCGCACGGCGCTCGGCGGCGGGGGTGTCGCCCGAGCGGATGCCCACCTTCACCTCGGGCTCGGGCAGACCCATCCGTACGGATTCCTGGCGGATGCCGGTCAGGGGGCTGCGGAGATTGCGCTCGACGTCCACGGCCAGCGCCTTCAGCGGGGAGATGTACAGGACCCGGCAGCGCTTCCTGGGGTCGGCGGGGGGAGGGGTCGAGGCGAGCTGGTCCAAGGCGGCGAGGAAGGCGGCCAGGGTCTTGCCTGAGCCGGTGGGGGCGACGACCAGCACGTCCGAACCCTCGTGGATGGCCTGCCACGCACCGGACTGGGCCGTGGTGGGCGCCGAGAAGGCGCCCGAGAACCAGGCGCGGGTCGCGGGGGAGAAGCCGTCCAGGGGTCCGGGTGCTTTGCTGGGCATGCGTCCATCGTGCACCCCGGCACTGACAACGGGAGGCCGAGGCGGTTCCGCCTGCCGTTTCGTGGTGGGCCGGGGGACCGGACAATGGCGGTATGAGCGAGCGTGCGCGGCACTGGCAGTACGACGAGCTGCCCGGGGTGGATCTGCTGCGGGCCCGGTACGTGCGGAAGACGTTCGTGCGGCATACGCACGAGAACTTCGTGATCGCCGCCATCGCCGACGGGGTGGAGGTCTTCCACCACGGCGGGGGCGATCAGTACGCGGGCGCCGGTGCGCTCGCGCTGGTGAATCCGGACACTCCGCACACGGGGCGGGCCGGTGTGCCCGAGGGGTGGCGGTACGGGGCCGTGTATCCGTCCGTCGATGTGGTGGCGGAGATCGCGGCCGAGACCACGACGCTGCGGGGGACACCGGGGTTCGTCAGCCCGGTGGTGGATGATCCGTATGCCGTCGGGCTGGTGCATCAGGTGCTGCGCGCCGCCGACGAGGGCAACGCGCTGGCCGCGGACACGCTGCTGCGGGTCGCCGTGACAAGGCTGCTGCGACTGAACGGCGGGCCCATGCCGCGCCGGGAGGTGCGGACGGCGGGGGCCCGGGTCGCCGCACGCGCGCGTGCCGCGCTGGAGGAGCGGATGGCGCGGCCGCCGACCCTGGAGCGGTTGGCGGCCGAACTCGGGACCAGCCCGTTCGCCTTGCTGCGGGCCTTCCGGGACGCCTTCGGGATGCCGCCGCACGCGTGGCTCACGGACGCGCGGGTACGGCGGGCGCGGCGGCTGCTGGACCTCGGGACGCCGCCCTCGGAGGTCGCCGTGGCCGTGGGGTTCACCGACCAGCCGCATCTCAACCGGCACTTCAGCCGGATGGTCGGGGTGCCGCCCGGGGCCTATCAGCGGGAGCGCAAGAACGTACAAGACCTGCGGTAGCGGCTCCTCGTAGCGTGCGGGCGTGGCAGATCGGACAGCTCTCGGAGATACACAGACCGGTGGGAAGACGGACCGGGCCGTCGTGCGGGACGCCCTGGGGGTCGGGGTGGCCGTCGGGCTCTCCGGCTTCGCCTTCGGGGTGACGTCGGCGGGCGCCGGACTCACGCTGATGCAGACGTGCGCGCTCAGTCTACTGGTGTTCACCGGGGCGTCCCAGTTCGCCCTGGTGGGCGCCCTCGCGGCCGGTGGCGGCCCGTTCACGGCGGCGGCCGGGGCCTTCTTCCTGGGCGTGCGGAACGCCTTCTACGGCCTGCGCCTGTCACAGGTGCTGGCCCTCCCGCGCGCGGTGCGGCCGTTCGCCGCCCAGTGGGTGATCGACGAGACGGCCGCCGTCGCGCTCGCACAGCCCACGCGGCGCAGTGCGCGGATCGGGTTCCTGGTGACGGGGCTGAGCCTGTACGTCCTGTGGAACCTCACCACGCTGCTCGGTGCCCTGGGCGCCAAGGCCGTCGGGGACACCGACGCCTGGGGGCTGGACGCGGCGGGACCCGCGGTCTTCCTGGCGCTGCTCGCGCCCATGCTGAAGACCGGCACCGAGCGGGCCGTCGCGGGGCTCGCCGTGCTGCTCGGGCTCGGGCTGCTGCCGGTGCTGCCCGCCGGCGTGCCGGTTCTGCTGGCCGCGCTGGCGGCGCCGGTCGTGCTCTGGGCGGACGGCCGTCGCAAGGGACAGGGGGAGCAGGAGTGAACGTCTGGATCGCGATCGGTGTGACCGTCCTCGGGTGCTACGCCGTCAAGCTGGCCGGGTTGCTGGTGCCCGCGGGGGCTCTCGAGCGGCCCGTCGTGAGGCGGCTTGCCGCGCTGCTGCCCGTCGCGCTGCTGGCGGCCCTCACGGCCCAGCAGACCTTCGCCGACGGGCAGACGCTGGTCCTGGACGCGCGGGCCGCCGGGCTCGGAGCCGCCGCCGTGGCGCTGATGTTGCGGGCGCCGTTCCTGCTCGTCGTCGCGGCGGCCGTGCTGGTGACCGCTGGAGTGCGGGCCATGGGGGCCTGATCAGCCGATGCCGCGGCCGTACGCCCTGAGGGTGCGCAAGGCCTCGATCGTCACCGCCGGGCGGGCTTCCAGGGCGGCAGCCGGGGCCCAGCGGCGCCAGCTGAGGGGCCAGCCGCCGTCGTCCTGCTGCCGGGCCGCGAGGTGGTCCAGGGAGCGGGCCATCTCGTCGTCCGTGAACCACGCGCGCGCGAGGGAGCTCGGTGTCCTCGCGTAGTCGAACGGGAAGTGGTGCTCGCCCGGCGCGTAACCGGGAGAGACCGGGTAGGCGTCCAGGTTGTCGGGGTCCAGCGCCGCCAGACGGTGCTCGCGGACCAGACGGCCCAGACGGTCGGCGGCCGCCTCCGCGCGCGGGCGGTCCGGGGCGGAGTCGAGGAAGGCCACGGCGGCCTCGATCTCGTAGGGGTGGGACTTCTCCAGGGACTCGACCGCCTGCCAGCAGAAGTCCGTGGCCCGGAACAGCCAGGCGTGCCACACCTCGTTGCGGTGCAGCAGCCCCACCACCGGCCCGGTGGCCAGGAGGTCGCTGGGCGGGTCGTCCACGACCGGCACGAAGGGTGCCGCCGGATAGCCGCGCTGGCTGGGGTGGATCGCCGGGAGGGCGCCGTCCGCCGTGGAGACGGACGTCAGATAGCGGCACATGTGTTCCACCCGCTGACCGGCGCAGCGCCCCACGGCGTCCAGGACGCGCAGCGCGCGGGCGGTGTGCAGCGGCTGGCTGACCGGCCCGCGCAGATCGGGCTCCAGGGCGTGGCCGTACCCGCCGTCCTCATTGCGGTAGGCGTCCAGGGCGGTCTCCACCGGGTCGGCGGCGCCGCCCCGGAAGTGGTGGGCGAAGAGGTGCTGCTCGAGCACGCGCGCGGTGAGCCAGACGAAGCGCTCCGCGCGCGCCACGGGGGTGTGCGGCGGGGGCGACTGGGGGAGTGAGGAAGCTCCTGTTTCGGCCATGGATCAGACCGTAGGACGGAACATGGCGCCGCCAGGCGGTCCCGGCCCAGGCCCACCCTCAGGGGCGGGATACTGAAGTCATGCGGTTGACGGTCTTCTGGCAGCGGATGGCGGAGCACTTCGGTCCGGGGTACGCGGACACCTTCGCGCGTGACCATGTGATGGCGGAGCTCGGCGGGCGCACCGTCCACGAGGCGCTCGACGCCGGCTGGGACGCCAAGGAGGTCTGGCAGGTGGTGTGCGCGGTGATGGACGTGCCGAGGGAGAAGCGTTGACCCGTCGTGGAGACCGCTGACTGACGGCCCACGAAGATCGCAGGCGGGCAGACGGCTGTCGGTGGCGTAGGTGAGACTTGGTGCGTGGCACCCACTGACGAGACCGGGCAGGCAGCCCCGCAGTCCTCCCCGTTCGGTACGACACCGCCCGCCCCGCCCCCGCCCCCGGCCGGGGACACCGGGGCGAACGGCCGTATGCCGCGCTGGCTGCCGCGCGCCCTGGTGCTCGCGCTCACCCTCGTCGCCGTGTTCCAGCTGGGCACTTGGGCCTTCCACCAGCTCACCGGCCTGCTGATCAACATCCTCATCGCGTTCTTCCTGGCGCTCGCCATAGAACCGGCGGTGAGCTGGATGGCCTCGCGCGGGATGCGCAGGGGACTGGCCACGTTCATCGTCTTCATCGGCGTGATCATCGTGGCGGCGGGCTTCGTCACGCTGCTCGGCTCCATCCTCGCGGACCAGATCATCAAGATGATCGAGGGCTTCCCGGCCTATCTCGACTCCGTCATCAACTGGATCAACACGCACTTCAAGACCGACCTGAAACGCGTGGACATCCAGGAGGGACTCCTGCGCTCCGACTGGCTGCGCAACTACGTGCAGAACAGCGCCACGGGTGTCCTGGACGTCTCCGCCCAGGTCATCGGGGGCCTCTTCCAGCTGCTGACGATCGCGCTGTTCTCGTTCTACTTTGCCGCGGACGGCCCGCGACTGCGCCGCACGATCTGCTCCCTCCTGCCGCCCGCCCGTCAGGCCGAGGTGCTGCGCGCCTGGGAGATCGCCGTGAACAAGACCGGCGGCTACATCTACTCGCGCGGCCTGATGGCACTGATCTCCGGCATAGCGCACTTCGTCCTCCTGCAGGCCCTGGACGTGCCCTACGCCCCCGTGCTCGCCGTGTGGGTGGGCCTGGTTTCGCAGTTCATCCCCACGATCGGCACGTATCTCGCGGGTGCGCTGCCCATGCTGATCGCGTTTACGGTCAACCCCTGGTACGCGCTGTGGGTGCTGATCTTCGTGGTGATCTACCAGCAGTTCGAGAACTACGTGCTCCAGCCGAAGCTGACGGCCAAGACCGTTGACATCCACCCCGCGGTCGCCTTCGGCTCGGTCATCGCGGGCACCGCGCTCCTGGGCGCGGTCGGCGCGCTGATCGCCATTCCCGCCATCGCCACGCTCCAGGCCTTCCTGGGGGCGTACGTGAAGCGGTACGCCGTCACGGACGACCCCCGGGTGCACGGCCATCGCCGACGCGGGGAGGGGCCGAGCCTCGTCTCGCGCGCGAGGCAGCTGTGGGTACGGCGGGCCGGGACGGAGCGGCCGGGGGGCGGGCAGGCCGAGGACAGCGGTTCCGGGGGCGGGCGGCCCGAGGGGGGAAGGCCCGGGGACGGGCGGCCCGAGGACGGGGAGTCCGGGCAGGGCCCGGCCTGAGTCGCTGCCGGTGTCACGCGGGTGCCGCGTGGTGCGCTTGACACGAAAATCGAACATCCATTCTTATGGAGTCTCCGGCGAAGCTCAACGACGGGCAGTTCGACGTACTTTGGGTGGAGAAGTGCCCGAGTTATCCACAGGCCGGACGTGCGTCGGGGCGCATTGTCAGTGGCAGGCGTTAGCGTCTTTGACGTGAAGCGATCGACTCAAGCAAATCGGGTGGAACCCATGGCAGGAACCGACCGCGAGAAGGCCCTGGATGCCGCTCTCGCACAGATTGAACGGCAATTCGGCAAGGGCGCGGTCATGCGCATGGGCGACCGGACCAAGGAGCCCATCGAGGTCATCCCGACCGGATCCACCGCCCTCGACGTGGCCCTCGGCGTGGGCGGCCTGCCCCGCGGCCGTGTCGTGGAGATCTACGGACCGGAGTCTTCCGGTAAGACCACCCTGACCCTGCACGCGGTGGCGAACGCGCAGAAGGCCGGTGGCCAGGTCGCCTTCGTCGACGCGGAGCACGCACTCGACCCCGAGTACGCGAAGAAGCTCGGCGTCGACATCGACAACCTCATCCTCTCCCAGCCGGACAACGGCGAGCAGGCCCTGGAGATCGTGGACATGCTGGTCCGCTCCGGTGCCCTCGACCTCATCGTCATCGACTCCGTCGCGGCGCTCGTCCCGCGCGCGGAGATCGAGGGCGAGATGGGCGACAGCCACGTGGGTCTGCAGGCCCGTCTGATGAGCCAGGCCCTGCGGAAGATCACCAGCGCGCTCAACCAGTCCAAGACCACCGCGATCTTCATCAACCAGCTCCGCGAGAAGATCGGCGTGATGTTCGGCTCCCCGGAGACCACGACCGGTGGCCGGGCGCTGAAGTTCTACGCCTCGGTGCGCATCGACATCCGCCGCATCGAGACCCTGAAGGACGGCACGGACGCGGTCGGCAACCGCACCCGCTGCAAGGTCGTCAAGAACAAGGTCGCGCCGCCCTTCAAGCAGGCCGAGTTCGACATCCTCTACGGTCACGGCATCAGCCGCGAGGGCGGCCTGATCGACATGGGCGTGGAGCACGGCTTCGTCCGCAAGGCCGGCGCCTGGTACACGTACGAGGGCGACCAGCTCGGCCAGGGCAAGGAGAACGCGCGCAACTTCCTGAAGGACAACCCCGACCTGGCCAACGAGATCGAGAAGAAGATCAAGGAGAAGCTGGGCGTCGGCGTGCGTCCCGAGGAGCCGGCCGCCGAGCCGGGCACGGACGCGGCGGTCTCCCCGGCACCTGCCGAGGCTGCGGCGGTCCCCGCTCCGGCACCGGCGGCCAAGACTGCCAAGTCCAAGGCCGCCGCAGCCAAGAGCTGACCCGTGACACGACGAACCGACTGGGCGGAGTACGAGTACGCCGCCTCCGGTGCCCCACGGGGGAGGGGCACCGGAGAGCAGACGGGCTCGGCCGTGGACGGGGAGGACGGGCGGTACGAGGCTGACGGGCCGTATGGGGGAGCCTCCCTGGGCGGCGGCGCGTCCGGCAGAGGCGCATCGGCTGGAGGCACACGCGGCTCGTCCAGGCAGGGCTCGCGCGGCGATGAGCCGCCCGGCGGGCGTGGACGTGGGCGCCGCCGACGCGGCTTCGACGCGGCGGATGCCGAAGACGGAGGTTCCCTCTCCTCGTCGAGGGCCGAGCAGGGGGAACCTCCGGGGGACCCGGTCGAGCAGGCTCGGGCGATCTGCCTGCGCCTGCTCACCGGGACCCCGCGGACCCGCAAGCAACTCGCCGACGCCCTGCGCAAGCGGCAGATTCCGGACGACGCCGCCGAGGAGGTGCTGTCGCGGTTCGAAGAAGTCGGCCTCATCAATGACGGCGCCTTCGCGGACGCCTGGGTGGAGTCCCGGCACCACGGCCGGGGGCTGGCCCGGCGTGCCCTCGCCCGGGAGCTGCGGACCAAGGGCGTCGACTCCACGCTGATCGACGAGGCCGTCTCCCAGCTCGACTCCGAGCAGGAGGAGGCGACCGCACGGGAACTCGTCGCGCGCAAGCTCCGCTCCACCCGGGGGCTCGACCGCGACAAGCGTCTCCGTCGCCTCGCGGGCATGCTCGTCCGCAAGGGCTACCCCGAGGGCATGGCCCTGCGCGTGGTCCGGCAGGCGCTGGAGGAGGAGGGCGAGGACACGGAGTTCCTCGGGGACGAGGGGGCCTGAGGCAAGGGCGAGACCTCCGTGGGGCCGCGCCCGATGCCGAGCCCCGGAGTCATACCAGGGGGAGCCCCGCCGCCCGCCAAGCCTGGAACCCGCCGACCAGATCGGTGGCCCGGTGCAGTCCCAGCTGGTGCAGGGACTGGACCGCCAGGCTGGAGGCGTACCCCTCGTTGCAGATCACGACGACGCGCAGGGCGTGGCTCGTGGCCTCGGGGAGCCGGTGGCTGCCCTGCGGGTCGAGGCGCCACTCCAGCTCGTTGCGCTCGACGACGAGGGCGCCGGAGATCAGGCCGTCCCGTTCGCGCAGGGCCGCGTAGCGGATGTCCACCAGTAGCGCGTCACCGGCCAGCGCGGCCTCGTACGCCTCCTGCGGCTCGATCCGCTCGTAGCCCGCCCGTACGCGCTCCAGCAACGCGTCGATGCCGACAGGCCGTTGGACATCACCACCACTGCTGCCACTGCCGTTACCGTCGCTCACCCGCTCGTGCGTCGCGCTCACTGCCAGTCCTCCGGCCGCTCCACCTGCTCGAGCCGCAGGATCGACCCGCTGCGGCTGAAGCGGCGGATCTGCGGCAGGGGCGGGTAATAGGCGTGGACGGAGATCGCGTGCCGGTCAGGGGACTCGTTGAGCACCTCGTGGACGTGGTGGCGGCCGAAGGCGCGGCCCTGGCCGGACCGCAGCCGGCGTTCGCGGTCGACACCGTCGGTGAGCTCCAGTGTCTTCCAGCCGTCGGTGGGCAGCCGCGCGGCGAGTGAGTTCTCCTTGAGCTCGCCCGACGCGGTCAGGAAGGCGCCGACGGAGTCGGCGTGGTCGTGCCAGCCGGTGCCCGTGCCGGGCGGCCAGCCGATCAGCCAGGCCTCGCTGCCGCCGGGCCCGTCCAGCCGCACCCAGGTGCGGCCTTCCGGGTCGAGCGGCAGGGAGGCGATCAGCTCGGTGTCGGCGGCCGTACGCCGCACGAAGTCGAAGAGGTCGGCCTGAGTGGGCGCCGCAACGGCGGAGGAGGCAGATGAGGAGCCGGAAGCGGGACGGGGGGTGGATCCCGGAACGGATCCGGGAGAGGAGACAGTGGGGGATGCGGAAGGGGATACAGACACGGGTGCCGTCCTGGAGGTCCTGATGAGAGTTCGCGGATCAGGCGCGTCGGCCGCGGCAGACAGAGCGCGGCGCGCGCACAGAGGAAGAGAGAGGCGAAGTCAGCAGGACGGGCGACACACGCAGCCCGCATAGCGGACGAGGTCCATATGGACCCTCCGCCACAGGCGCACACAGGTGTCGGTCACGCACCGGAGTACACCATGACCGCCCGAACCGGTCAACTCACTGTCACCATGCGGACGCACGGTGACAGTGAGCCCGTCATGCCGGGTGTCGGCGTCAGCGAGAGCCGGCCGACGCGCCGGCTTCGGCCTGTGCCTTCACCGGTCCGCCCACCGCGGCCTCCGCCGCCGCGTACAGGTCGTCCGGGCGCACTCCGCTCAGCGCGGTGACGAGGTGCCCGTCGGGGCGCACTAGGAGCACCGTGTGGGCGGCAGCACCCGGATAGCTCTCGGCGACCAGCAGCTCGGCGGGGTGCGGCAGTGCCGTGACGGCGGCCGCGAGCCGGGGCATGATGCCGGCGCTGACCCAGTGCTTGCGCTCCCACACACCCGTGCCCGGCGCGATGAGCACCACGAGCAGCGCGCCGCGGCCGAGCCGGTCCCGCAGCCGTACGAAGGTGCCGTCCTCGGCGGTGACCCGCACGTCGGTGACCGGCGCTCCGGGCGGTGTGTCGACGGGGGTCTCTCCTTCGAGGCGTGGGGGCGCGAGGGGCGAGTCGGCGTACCCCCCCGGCGCGCCCAGTTGGCCGTGCCCCAAGTGACCGTCCGTGAGGAGCGCGTCGTGGCCCCGGGACGAGCCGGGGACGTAGGAGCGCAGGCCTCCGCCGCCGCGCAGCAGGGGCAGTGCCTGGTCGGCGGCGCGCAACCGGGCGGCGACGACCGCCCGGCGCTCGGTCTGGTAGCTGTCGAGCAGCGCGTCGTGCGGCCCGTGGTGCCAGGCCAGGGCCAGCTTCCAGGCGAGGTTGTCGGCGTCCCTGAGGCCCTCGTCAAGACCGTGCGTGCCCAGCGCGCCGAGCAGGTGGGCCGCGTCCCCGGCGAGGAAGACGCGGTCGGCGCGCCAGCGGCGGGCCAGCCGGTGGTGGACCGTGTGGACTCCGGTGTCCAGCAGTTCGTACGGCGGGGTCGTGCCGCCCGCCCAGCCGGCCAGGGTCTCCCGGATGCGGGTCAGCAGCAGTTCGGGGGTGACCAGGTCCTTGCCGGGCGGCAGGAGCCAGTCCAGACGCCAGACGCCGTCGGGCAGCGGGCGCGCGGTGACCTCACCGGCCGAGGGGCCCGACATGCGCCACGGCGGCATGCGGTGCAGCAACGCCTCGTCGTGCCAGGGCAGTTCCGTACGCAGCGCGGCAACGGCGTGACGTTCCACCGCCGTACGGCCCGGGAAGCGGATGTCCTGGAGTTTGCGCACGGTCGAACGGGGGCCGTCGCAGCCCACCAGATAGCTGCCGCGCCACCAGGTGCCTTTGGGGCCGCGGGTGTGAGCCGTGATGCCCGAGGACTCCTGTTCGATGCCGTCGAGCCGGCTCTCCACCGCGACCTTGACGAGCCGTTCGTCGGAAAGGGCCGCGCGCAGGGCGCCGGTCAGCACGTGCTGGGCGATGTGCAGGGGGGCGGGCTCGGTGCCGTCGAAAACGATCTCGCGCATCACCTGCTTGCGCCGCATCGACCGCCATCCGGCCCAGTGGGCACCGGCCCGGGACAGGGGCACGCCGGTCAGCCGTTCCACCAGAGCGGCGGTGTCCTCGCGCAGGACGACGGTGCGCGCCGCACGGGGTTCGTCCTTGCCCGGTCCCTCGTCGAGGACGATGCAGGGCACCTCCTGACGCGCCAGCGCCAAGGCGAGCGTGAGCCCGACGGGCCCCGCTCCGACGATGATCATCGGGTCCACGGCGCGGCGCCCCCTGCCCGTGGTGATGTCCTGAGAGACGTAGGTGAACAGGAAGTTGGAGCAGGGTGCACGATCACAGAACGTATGCAACCCATTGCCGGTGCTTGCGTCAAGTGACCGGCGGTCGGTGGCGATCATGCCGCCGCACCAAGGGTAGCCGGGCGGCACGCTCGTCACTTGATGGGGTGTCAGCGTTGGCCGGAGCCGGATGGCTCAGGGCTCGGCACGACTGTGGCCCGCCAGAAATCCGGCGGGCCACAGTCGTGCCGGTTGGCGGGCCGTCAGAGCCTGCCCTCGGCACCGGTGCCGTAGGTGTCGCCGACCTCGGCCGCGTTCACGTCGTCGACCTTGTCGGCACCCAGAACAGCCCCTGTGCTGCGCTTGCTGCGGCGCAGCCTGCCCTCCAGCCAGGAGGCGAAGGACGTAAGGATGAAGTTCAGGATGATGAAGATGACCGCCACGACGATGAAACTGGGGATGACGTTCGCGTAGTTGGCCGCGAGCGTGCTGCGCGTGTTGAGTAGCTCGGTGAAGCCGAGCATCACGCCGCCCAGCGCGGTGTCCTTCACGATGACGACCAGCTGACTGACGATGGCGGGCAGCATGGCGGTGACGGCCTGCGGGAGCAGGATGCTCGACATCGTCTGGCTCTTGCGCAGGCCGATCGCCATCGCCGCCTCCGACTGCCCCTTGGGCAGGGAGAGGATGCCAGCGCGGACGATCTCGGCGAGGACCGACGCGTTGTAGAGCACCAGTCCGGTGACGACCGCGTACAGGGGCCGCTCATCGCTGGGGATGCCCGTCGAGCGGACGTAGAACTCGTTGGCGAACAGCATGAGCAGCAGTACCGGGATGGCCCGGAAGAACTCGACCACCGCGCCGGCCGGGATGCGCACCCAGCGGTGGTCGGACAGGCGCAGGATGCCGAGGACGGCGCCCAGCGGGAGGGCGATGACCATGGCGAGGGCTGCGGCCTTCAGCGTGTCGCCCAGACCGGGCAGCAGATAGGTCGTCCAGGCCTCTGACGTGGTGAACGGCTTCCACAGGGACCACTGCAGCTGGCCCTTGTCGTCCAGCGTCTGCCAGATCCACCACAGGAGCAGGGCGAGTAGGACGAAGAAGAGCACCGAGAACAGCAGGTTGCGCCGCTTGGCCTTCGGGCCGGGGGCGTCGTAGAGAACGGACGTCATCGTTTCACCGCCAGTCGCTTGCTCAGCCAGCCGAGGATCAGGCCGGTGGGCAGAGTCAGTACCACGAACCCGAAGGCGAAGATCGCGCCGATGAGTAGCGTCTGTGCCTCGTTCTCGATCATTTCCTTCATCAGGAGGGCGGCCTCCGCCACGCCGATCGCGGCTGCCACGGTTGTGTTCTTGGTCAGTGCGATGAGCACGTTGGCCAGCGGTCCGATGACGGAACGGAACGCTTGAGGCAGTACGACGAGCCTCAGTACCTGGCTGAAGCTGAGTCCGATGGCCCGTGCCGCCTCAGCCTGCCCGACGGGCACGGTGTTGATGCCGGAGCGGATCGCCTCGCAGACGAAGGCAGCTGTATAGGCGACGAGACCGAGTACAGCCAGTCGGAAGTATTTGAGTTCGAAGTCATCGGGCGCGCCCATCGTGACGCCGAAGATGTCGGCGAGGCCGAGCGACGTGAAGACGATGATGACGGTCAGAGGAATGTTTCGGACGACGTTTACGTAGGCAGTGCCGAAACCGCGCATCAGCGGCACGGGGCTGACCCGCATGGCCGCTAGGAGGGTTCCCCAGATCAGGGAACCGATGGCCGAGAAGACGGTGAGCTGCACTGTGACCCAGAAAGCGCCCAGCAGGGACGGGTCGTCATAGTCAGAAAGAAAGTCGAACACGATCTCCCGCGCTTCCGGGTGTGTGGCGTAGGTGGCGGACGTGGCGCGCCGCCGTCAGACAAGTGGCGGCGGCGCGCCCGCGGACCCCCGCATCGCGTGCGGGGATCCTGCGTCGGCGGAGTCCCGCGTTACTGGACGATCTGGCCGATCTTCGGGGCGGGCTCGTTCTTGTAGTTAGCCGGACCGAAGTTCTCCTTGACGGCCTTGTCCCAGGACTTGTCGCTGACCATCTTCTCGAGGGCGGCGTTGATCTTGTCGAGGGTCGCCTTGTCGCCCTTCTTGACACCGATGCCGTAGTTCTCGTTGCTCAGCTTCAGGCCGGCCAGCTTGAACTGCCCCTTGTACTGCTCCTGCGCGGCGTAACCCGCGAGGATCGAGTCGTCGGTGGTCAGCGCGTCCACGGCGCCGCTCTGCAGAGCGGAGAGGCACTCCGAGTAGCCGCCGCGCTGCGTCAGCTGGGCCTTCGGGGCGAAGTCGTCCTTGACGTTCTGCGCCGAAGTCGAACCTGCGACCGAGCACAGCTTCTTCTCGTTCAGGTCCGTGGCCTTGGTGATGTCCGAGTCCTTCTTCACCAGCAGATCCTGGTGGGCCAGCAGGTACGGACCGGCGAAGTCGACCTTCTGCTTGCGCTCGTCGGTGATCGAGTACGTGGCCGCGATCATCTTCACGTCACCGCGGGACAGCGCGTTCTCACGGTCGGCGCTCTTGGTCTCGACCCACTCGATCTGGTTGGGCTCGTAGCCCAGTTCCTTGGCCACGTACGTCGCCACGTCCACGTCGAAGCCGGAGAAGGAACCGTCGGGCTCCTTCAGGCCCAGACCGGGCTGGTCGTACTTGATGCCAATCTTGATCTTGTCGCCGCCGCCGGAGCCGGAGCCATTGGAGTCACCGCCGTCGTCGCCACCACAGGCGGTAGCGGTCAGGGCGAGAACGAGAGCGGTGGCGGCTGCGGCGGAGACCTTGCGGAGCTTCATCGTGAACATCCTTTGCCGTGAAGAGAAAAACCGTTGTTTCGGGTGACGCGGGCCGTCGCAGGGGCGACGCGCGCCTCAGTGATGCAGGATCTTCGACAGGAAGTCCTTGGCACGGTCGCTGCGCGGGTTGCTGAAGAACTGGTCGGGCGCAGCCTCCTCGACGATTCGGCCGTCCGCCATGAACACCACGCGGTTTGCGGCCGATCGTGCGAAACCCATCTCGTGGGTGACGACGATCATGGTCATGCCGTCCCGGGCGAGCTGCTGCATGACCTCCAGCACCTCGTTGATCATCTCGGGGTCGAGCGCGGAGGTCGGCTCGTCGAAGAGCATGACCTTCGGCTCCATGGCCAGCGCCCGCGCGATCGCGACGCGCTGCTGCTGGCCGCCGGAGAGCTGTGCCGGGTACTTCTCGGCCTGCGCGGCCACGCCGACCCGGTCGAGCAGGGCGCGGGCCCGCTCCTCGGCCGCGGCCTTGTCCTTCTTGCGGACCTTGATCTGGCCGAGCATCACGTTCTCGAGCACGGTCTTGTGCGCGAAGAGATTGAAGGACTGGAAGACCATCCCGACGTCGGCCCGGAGCCGGGCGAGTCCCTTGCCCTCGGCGGGCAGCGGCTTGCCGTCGATCTCTATCGTGCCGGAGTCGATCGTCTCCAGGCGGTTGATGGTGCGGCACAGGGTGGACTTGCCGGACCCGGAGGGTCCGATGACCACGACGACTTCACCGCGCGCGATCGTCAGGTCGATGTCCTGGAGTACGTGCAACGCGCCGAAGTGCTTGTTGACGCTCTTCAGGACGACCAGTTCTCCGGTCGCGGCCACATCTTCCTTGGCCACCGATACTTCGGTCATCGCTCTCAGGCTCCGTCCTCCTCGGTTTCGGAGGACAGTAGTAACCCTCTACGACCTGCGTCATTACATCTGAGGGGAATCTGAGCATCACGATCCGATAGCAATCGGACACGTGTCGTAGCACTTATGAGCAGCGCTCATATCGGCCGGGTAACGGAAGCTCTCCGCAACCGGAACCCTCTTGACGCCGTCCTCATCCATCAGCGTGACTGCACAAGGTGCACGCGCGCGCGTGCACGCGTTTTTGTACACAGATAGATCGTACGGCCAGTGAACCGAAGGGGGCCCGGGTGAGACTGCTGCTCGTCGAGGACGACAACCACGTCGCCGCCGCCCTGTCGGCGGTCCTGGCACGGCACGGGTTCGACGTCACGCACGCGCGCAGCGGCGAGGAGGCCCTTCAGGCGCTGGTCCCCGAGGTCGACGGCTTCGGTGTCGTCCTGCTCGACCTGGGCCTGCCCGACCAGGACGGATACGAGGTCTGCGGCAAGATCCGCAAGCGCACCAGCACGCCGGTGATCATGGTCACTGCCCGCTCCGACGTGCGCTCCCGCATCCACGGCCTCAACCTCGGCGCCGACGACTACGTGGTCAAGCCGTACGACACCGGGGAACTGCTCGCCCGTATCCACGCGGTCAGCCGGCGCACCTCGCAGGAGGACACCTCCAGCGGCATCGAGACGGAGCTGCGCCTCGGCCCGGTGCACATCGAACTGCCCACGCGCCGGGTCAGCGTGGAAGGAACCGTGATCCAGCTGACCCGCAAGGAGTTCGACCTCCTGGCCCTGCTCGCACAGCGGCCCGGGGTGGTCTTCCGCCGGGAGCAGATCATCAGCGAGGTGTGGCGGACCAGCTGGGAGGGGACCGGGCGCACGCTGGAGGTGCACGTGGCGTCCCTGCGCTCCAAACTGCGGATGCCCGCCCTCATCGAGACCGTACGGGGAGTCGGCTACCGGCTCGTCGCGCCCGCCGGATAGCGGGGCCGCGTGCGCACTCGTCTGCTCCCGCTGCTGATCGTCCTGATGGCGGCGGTGCTGCTCGCGCTCGGCGTCCCGCTCGCCGTCAGCCTGGCCGGCGCCCAGCAGCAGAAGGTCGTCGTCGACCGCATCGACGACACGGCACGCTTCGCCGCCCTCGCCCAGTTCGTCACCGACTCGCCCACCGGGACCGCCAGCGCGTTCGAGAACGAGCGCCTGGCCACGCTCAGCCGCGAACTCGACAGCTACTACACGGTCTACGGCATCCGTGCCGGTGTCTTCTACCGCAGCGGCAGTGCCATGGCCCACGCACCCGCCCGGTGGTCCCTGCCGAAGGAGGGTGAGGTACGCGATGCCTTCGACGAGGCGCTGCTCAGCCGCCGCAGCCACGATCCGCGGCAGGTGTGGCCCTGGCAGCGCCGCAACCTGGTGGTCGCCTCTCCGGTCATCCGGGACGGTGACGTCGTCGCGGTCGTCGTCACCGACTCGCCCACCGGGCAGCTGCGCTCGCGCACGCTGCACGGCTGGCTGGTCATAGGCGCGGGGGAGTTCGCCGCGATGCTGCTGGCCGTCGGTGCCGCCCTGCGGCTGACCGGCTGGGTGCTCAAGCCCGTACGGGTGCTGGACGCCACCACCCACGACATCGCCACGGGGCGGCTGAAGTCCCGGGTCGCCGCGGCCGGCGGTCCGCCGGAACTCAGGCGCCTGGCCCGGTCGTTCAACGAGATGGCGGACAACGTCGAGGACGTGCTGGAGCAGCAGCGCGCCTTCGTCGCCGATGCCTCGCACCAACTGCGCAACCCGCTCGCGGCGCTGCTGCTGCGCATCGAGCTGCTCTCCTTCGAGCTGCCCGAGGGCAACAAGGAGATCGCCTCGGTCCAGTCCGAGGGCAAGCGCCTCGCGCAGGTCCTGGACGATCTGCTCGACCTGGCGCTGGCCGAGCACACCGAGGCCGATCTGAAGATCACCGACATCGGCGAGCTCGCCGCCGAACGGGTCGCGGCCTGGTCCCCGACCGCCGAGGCCAAGGGCGTACGCCTGGTGGGCGACTGCCCGCCGACGACCGCGTGGGCCGACCCGGTGGCGCTGTCCAGCGCGCTGGACGGGATCATCGACAACGCGGTGAAGTTCACGCCCGAGGGCCGGACCGTCGAGGTGACCGTCACCCCGAACGGCGACACCTCCACCGTCGTCGTGACCGATGAGGGGCCGGGCCTCACCGACGAGGAACTGGCCCGCATCGGCGACCGCTTCTGGCGCAGCAGCCGCCACCAGAACATCAAGGGCTCGGGCCTGGGCCTGTCCATCTCGCGGGCGTTGCTCGCGGCCGGCGGCGGCTCGATCGCGTACGACCATCATGAGCCGCACGGGCTGAAGGTGACGGTGACGGTGCCCAGGGTCGGGCCGGCGTAGCGAAGCCGAGGCCGGGTCGAGGGCGAGCTACGGCTTGACGGACCGGTAGTAGCGCCGGGCCCCGTCGTGCAGCTTGAGCGGGTCGGTGTAGATCGCCGTGCGGACGTCGACCAGCTGGGCGGAGTGGACGGTCGCGCCGATGCCGTCCCGGCTGTCGATCACCGTACGGGTCAGCCACTCGGTGAGCCGCGGGTCCAAGTCGTTGCGCGTGACCAGCAGGTTGGACACCGCCAGGGTGGGGACCGCGTCGCCGCGCTGGATGGTGGGGTAGGCCGACTCGGGCATCTTGGTGGCGCGGTAGTAGCGCGTGGCACCGCCCTGGTCGTGCAGCTTGGCCACGAGGCCGACGTCGATCGGCACGAATCGGAAGGCCGACGCCGACTTCTTCGCCAGCCGGCTGAGCCCGTCCGTGGGCAGTCCGCCGGACCAGAAGAACGCGTCGAGCCCGTGTCCGAGCCGTTTGGGCCCGGTGTCGATGCCGTCCGACGACGGCTTGATGTCCTTCTCCGGGTCGATGCCGGCGGCCCTGAGCACGCCGTTCGCGATCAGCCGTACGCCGGAGTTCGGCAGCCCTATGGCCACGCGCTTGCCGCGCAGGTCCGCGACGGAGCGGATGTCCGAGTCCGGCGGTACGACGAGTTGGGCGTAGTCGTCGTACAGGCGCGCGACACCGCGCAGCCGGTCGGCGCCCGCGCCGTTGTCGAGCTTGTACGTGGCCACCGCGTCGGCCGCGGCGATCGCGAAGTCGGCCTTGCCCGTCGCCACGTCCGCGACGTTCTCCTGCGAACCGGCACTGGTCAGCAACCGCACCTTCAGATCGGGCATGTCCTTGTCGATCTCGGTGCGCAGAAGCTTGCCGTACTCGTGGTAGACCCCCGCCTGGGTGCCCGTGCTGAGCCTGATCGTCCCGCCCGGAGGCTCCTCGGCCCAGGGGCGCAGCCACCACAGGAGCAGCCCGAGGACCACGAGGGCGGCGGCGCCGCCCTGAAGGGCCCGGCGCCTGCCGAGAGGGGGGAACGTCTTGGGCATGCGCGAGATCCTGCCAGCCGTGGTGCCCCGCTGACCAGGGGCGGGCTCACAGGGTGGGGTTGGGTGAGTGTCAGTGGCGGCCACTACAGTCGGCCCCATGAGCTCCTCGCCCGCCGACCTGGTCCGTGAATTCCACCTCGCCTTCGGCCTGGACGCCCGCAGTACCCCGACGGAGGTGTCCCCCGAACTCGCCGCCCATCGCGGCGAACTCCTCGCGGAGGAGGCCGCGGAGGTCGCCGAGGTGTCGGTGACGGGCCCGCTCGACCGGCTCGCGCACGAACTCGCCGACGTCGTCTACGTGGCGTACGGCACCGCCCTCGTCCACGGCATCGACCTCGACGCGGTCCTGGCCGAGATCCACCGTTCCAACATGACCAAGATCGGTCCCGACGGCTCCGTCTCCCGCCGCGAGGACGGCAAGGTGCTCAAGGGGGAGCACTACGAGGCACCGGATGTGCCGGGCGTGCTGAGGAAGCAGGGGTGGGAACCGGCCGCGGGCGCCTGAGCCGCCGCCCGGGCCGACGGCGGCTCCCCTGCCCCTTCTTCCCTGCCGTGTCTCCTTCGGCGCTGCCCCTCAGTCGGCCACCTGCGCGTCCGCCTCCGTGGTGCGCGGCGCCGTCCGCGCCGTGTCCCGGTGTGGCTCGCGGCGTCGGGTCCACCAGGTCGCCACGGGCTCCGTGTAGCGCGCCGTGAGCGGGCCCAGGACGACCAGGATGAGGACGTAGGCCGTGGCCAGGGGGCCGAGGGACGGTTCGATGCCCGCCGAGACGGCCAGACCGGCGATGACGATCGAGAACTCGCCACGGGCCACCAGCGCACCGCCCGCACGCCAGCGGCCCTTGACGGAGATCCCGGCCCGCCGCGCCGCCCAGTAGCCGGTGGCGATCTTCGTCAGGGCGGTGACGACGGCCAGGCCCAGGGCGGGCAGCAGAACGGGCGGGATGCTGGACGGGTCGGTGTGCAGGCCGAAGAAGACGAAGAAGACCGCCGCGAACAGGTCACGCAGGGGGCTGAGGAGCGTGTGCGCACCCTCCGCCACCTCTCCCGACAGCGCGATGCCCACCAGGAAGGCCCCGACCGCCGCCGACACCTGGAGCTGCTGTGCCACACCCGCGACCAGGATCGTCAGACCCAGCACGACCAGCAACAGCTTCTCCGGGTCGTCGCTGGAGACGAAGCGGGAGATCACCCTGCCGTAGCGCAGGGCCAGGAACAGGACGATGCCCGCCGCGCCCAGCGCGATCGCCAGGGTCAGGCTGCCGGCCAGCAGCCCGGCTCCCGCCACCAGCGCCGTGACGATGGGCAGATACACCGCCATCGCGAGATCCTCCAGCACGAGCACGCTGAGGATCACCGGCGTCTCCCGGTTGCCGACCCGGCCCAGATCGCCGAGCACCTTCGCGATCACACCGGACGACGAGATCCAGGTGACACCGGCGAGGACGACGGCGGCCACCGGCCCCCAGCCGAGCAGCAGCGCCACCGCCGCCCCCGGCAGCGCGTTGAGCGCGCAGTCGACCAGACCGGACGGGTAGTGGGTCTTGAGGTTGGAGACCAGATCGCTCGCCGTGTACTCCAGGCCCAGCATCAACAGCAGCAGGATGACGCCGATCTCGGCGCCGGTGGCGATGAACTCCTCGCTCGCGCCCAGCGGCAGCAGACCGCCCTCGCCGAAGGCCAGACCGGCCAGCAGGTACAGCGGTATCGGCGAGAGCCGGAAACGGGCGGCGAACCGGCCGAGCAGGCCGAGGCCGAGGATGATGGAACCGAACTCGATCAGCAGAACCGCGGAGTGCACCGGCTCACTCCCGACCGAGTATCGTCGCGGCGGCGTCGACGCCCTCGCGGGTGCCGACGACGATCAGCGTGTCACCGCCCGCCAGCCGGAAGTCCGGCGCGGGAGAGGGAATGGCCTCGGCCCGGCGCAGCACCGCCACCACCGACGCGCCCGTCTCCGTACGCATCCGCATGTCGCCCAGCACCCGCCCGTTCCAGCGCGAGGTCGCGGCCACCTCGATCCGCTCGGCGACCAGTCCCAGGTCCGTGGTGTACAGCAGGCTCGGGCTGTGGTGGGACGGCTTCAGCGCGTCGATCAGCGACCCCGCCTCCGAACTGGTCAGCCGCAGCGACTGTGCGCAGGAGTCCGGGTCGTCGGCCCGATACACGTTCACCGTGCGCGTGCCGTCGCGGTGCGCCACCACCGACAGATGGCGGTGTTCCCGGGTCTCCAGGTCGTACTGGACCCCGATGCCCGGCAGCGGCGTCGCCCTCAGGCGCGGAGCTGACACGTTTCTTCCCCTTGTTCGTCTGGCTCTTATCGGTCTGGTGAACGGTGTCGATCAACGGACGGGTCAAGTCCGCATGCTGTCATCCAGCCGTACGGTGGCGACATGGGTGTCGTCACGGATATGCGCGGCGGCCGATGGCCGGAGAGGGTGAAGGGGGCGGTGTCAGACGCGAAGGCCGAGGACGCGCAGGCAAGGGACGCGAGGGCCGAGGACGCGCAGGCCGGGTCAGCCGGGCCAGACGCGAAAGCCGGGTCAGCCGGGCCAGACGTGAAAGCCGGAAGGAGCGAATCCAGGAACGTGTCGTTGTTCTGGCGGATCTTCTCGCTCAACGCGGCCGGCCTGGTCGTGGCCACCGCGTTGCTGCTCGGCCCGGTCACCGTGTCGACCCCCGTCCTGGCGGGCGAGGCGCTCGTCCTGCTCGGTGGCCTGGCGATGCTGCTCGCCGGCAACGCGCTCGTGCTGCGCTTCGGTCTCGGGCCCCTGCAACGGCTCGACCGGGCCATGGTCACCGTGGACCTGCTGCGTCCGGGCTCCCGCCCGGTGGTCGCAGGACCCGCGGAGACGGCCGGGCTGATCACGACGTACAACGCGATGCTCGACCGGCTGGAGGCCGAGCGGGCCGCGGGCGCCGCCCGGGCGCTGTCCGCACAGGAGAGCGAACGGCACCGGATCGCCCGGGAGCTCCACGACGAGGTCGGGCAGACCCTGACCGCCGTCCTCCTCCAGCTCAAGCGCGTCGCGGACCGGGCGCCCGAAGAACTGCGCGACGAGGTCGGCCAGGCGCAGGAGGCGACCCGGGCCGGCCTGGACGAGATCCGCCGGATCGCCCGGCGGCTGCGCCCCGGCGTCCTGGAGGAACTCGGCCTCGCCAGCGCCCTGCGCTCGCTCGCCGCCGAGTTCACGACCCACGGGCTGACCGTGCGCCACCACGTCACCGGCGACCTCCCCGCTCTGAACCCGGAATCGGAACTCGTCATCTACCGAGTGGCCCAGGAAGGCCTGACCAACACCGCCCGGCACGCCGGCGCCGACCGTGCCGAACTCCGCCTCCGGCCGGTCCCCGGCGGCGTCGAACTCCTCGTGCGCGACAACGGCACGGGCCTCGGCGACGCCCCCGAGGGCTCCGGCATCACGGGCATGCGCGAACGCGCGCTGCTGGTCGGGGCCGCCCTCACCCTGGAACCGGCGCCCGGCGGGGGCACTGACGTACGGCTGCGCATCCCGGTGACCTCGGGCGAATCAGTGACCTTGCGCGAACCAGCGACCGAAGGACCCCGCTGATGTCCACACCGATCCGCGTCCTGCTCGCCGACGACCACACCCTCGTGCGCCGGGGCGTGCGCCTCATCCTGGACGGGGAGCCCGACCTGACGGTCGTGGCCGAGGCCGGGGACGGGGCCGAGGCCGTCGCCAAGGCCCGGGACACCGCCGTCGACCTGGCCGTCCTGGACGTCGCCATGCCCCGCATGACCGGCCTCCAGGCGGCCCGCGAGCTCTCCCGCCGGCTGCCCGACCTGCACATCCTGATCCTGACGATGTACGACAACGAGGAGTACTTCTTCGAGGCGCTCAGGGCCGGAGCCAGCGGCTACGTCCTCAAGTCCGTCGCCGACCGGGACCTGGTCGAGGCCTGCCGGGCGGCCGTGCGCGACGAGCCGTTCATCTACCCGGGCGCCGAGCGGACCCTCGTCCGCTCCTACCTGGAGCGGCTGCACCGTGGCGACGGCCTGCCGGAACGCGCCATCACCGAACGCGAGGAGGAGATCCTCAAGCTGGTCGCCGAGGGTCACACCTCCAAGGAGATCGGCGAACTCCTCTTCATCAGCGCCAAGACGGTCGAACGCCACCGCGCCAACCTTCTCCAGAAGCTCGGCATGCGCGACCGTCTGGAGCTGACCAGGTACGCGATCCGCGCCGGTCTCATCGAGGCGTGAGCCCGGGCCCGGTTGTCCACAGGCGGCCGAGCCACTCCCGGTGACCGCCTACCCTTGTCCCCATGAGCAGCATCGACCGGAGCCAGTCAGTGGGCGGCACGCGCACATATGAGGTACGCACCTACGGGTGCCAGATGAACGTCCACGACTCCGAGCGATTGGCCGGTCTGCTGGAGGACGCGGGCTACGTCCGCGCCCCCGAGGGCGCCGACGAGGCCGACGTCGTCGTCTTCAACACCTGCGCCGTGCGGGAGAACGCCGACAACAAGCTGTACGGCAACCTCGGCCACCTCGCGCCGAAGAAGGCCGCCCGCCCGGGCATGCAGATCGCGGTCGGCGGCTGCCTCGCGCAGAAGGACCGCGACACCATCGTGAAGAAGGCGCCCTGGGTGGACGTCGTCTTCGGCACGCACAACATCGGCAAGCTGCCCGTCCTGCTGGAACGCGCGCGCGTGCAGGAGGAGGCGCAGGTCGAGATCGCCGAGTCGCTGGAGGCGTTCCCCTCGACGCTGCCGACGCGGCGCGAGAGCGCGTACGCGGCCTGGGTCTCCATCTCCGTCGGCTGCAACAACACCTGCACCTTCTGCATCGTCCCGGCCCTGCGCGGCAAAGAGAAGGACCGCCGTCCCGGCGACATCCTCGCCGAGATCGAGGCCCTGGTCGCCGACGGCGTCTCCGAGATCACGCTCCTCGGGCAGAACGTCAACGCGTACGGCTCCGACATCGGCGACCGCGAGGCCTTCAGCAAGCTGCTGCGCGCCTGCGGGAAGATCGACGGCCTGGAGCGCGTCCGCTTCACCTCCCCGCACCCGCGCGACTTCACCGACGACGTCATCGCCGCCATGGCCGAGACGCCGAACGTGATGCCGCAGCTGCACATGCCGCTCCAGTCCGGCTCGGACACGGTCTTGAAGGCCATGCGCCGCTCCTACCGGCAGGAGCGCTACCTGGGCATCATCGAGAAGGTCCGCGCCGCCATCCCGCACGCGGCGATCAGCACCGACATCATCGTGGGCTTCCCCGGCGAGACCGACGAGGACTTCGAGCAGACGCTGCACGTGGTGCGCGAGGCCCGCTTCGCCCAGGCCTTCACCTTCCAGTACTCCAAGCGCCCGGGCACCCCGGCCGCCGAGATGGACGGCCAGATCCCCAAGAAGGTCGTCCAGGAGCGCTACGAGCGCCTGGTCGCCCTCCAGGAGGAGATCTCCTGGGAGGAGAACAAGAAGCAGGTCGGCCGCACGCTGGAGCTGATGGTCGCCGAGGGCGAGGGCCGCAAGGACGACAGCACCCACCGTCTGTCCGGCCGTGCCCCCGACAACCGCCTCGTTCACTTCACCAAGCCGGACCATGAGGTCCGCCCCGGCGACGTGGTCACGGTCGAGATCACCTATGCCGCCCCGCACCACCTCCTCGCCGAGGGCTCCGTGCTGGACGTGCGCCGCACGCGCGCGGGCGACGCCTGGGAGAAGCGCAACGCCGAGAAGGCGGGCACGCCGGCCCAGCCGGCGGGCGTGCTCCTGGGCCTGCCCAAGATCGGCGTACCCGAGCCGCTCCCGGTGGCGGCGAGCGGCTGCGGCTGCGACTGAGCCGGGCGGGCGGCGGGCGGGGGCGGGGCACACCTCTGATCGCGAGG